>JAATGW010000396.1 GCA_015654495.1 Chitinophagales bacterium | reverse complement strand
TTCTAAGGCCCTCTTTCTCATATCGCCCGTTTTTTTCTGCATTTGTTAAATTAGTGGCCGGGACCCCATTTTTCCGATCCTCATTTGTATAAAAAATTTCTATTGACTTACCCAGTATTTCTTCTTCTTTATAGCCCTTAATATTTTCGGCTCCCTTATTCCAGCTAACGATTTTACCATCCGGATCCAACATAAAAAAGGCATAATCCTGCACGCTGTCAATCAGCAAAAAAGCGGTTTCTTCACTTTTAGTTGATCGCTCGTCTGATTCAAGCCTGCGGGTTATTTCCCTGATAATGGTCCAGCCGAACCCAATCGATAAAAGAATAACAAGAGAGTAAAAACCCAATATAAAACGGAGACTTTGGAATAATGGCAGCGCAGCATGAACTTCCTGTTGTACAATAACTGCCCATCCGTATACCGGAATGCGTGCATATGCTGTAAGCCGGTATTCTTTTACCACAGGGTTATATAAGATTTCCACATTCTTTTTATTGTTCAATGCCTTTTGCACAGCAGGCACTGAAGAATAATCAATCACTGAATCTGTTTGTGTATAATCCGGGTTGGCTGCGATATGACCATTTTGATCGACGATGTAAACAAAGCCAGACTCGCCAATGCTCACTGAACTGCTCCACTCTAACAACCTGGAGATATTTACCTGCATAACGAGGATACCTTTTATATTTCCACCGGAATCTTTAACAGGCACTGCAAGAGAAGCAATAACGATTTGTGGTTTAGCAGGACGTATATATACTTCGGAAAGGTATGTTTCCCATTTGCGGCTTACACCTTTATACCAATCAAAGGTTGCCTGGTTTGTATTTCTCATTCCAATGGCTGCCGGATCGTCGGTCATAACGGTGCCATAGATATCGGTAATGAATACCCGATTTATATAGGGAAAATCTGAAGGAACATTGTTCATCAGATTAATTGCATCCGCCCATTTTTGTTCACTGATGTACCGCTTAAAAACAGGCCTGCTTGAAAACGCAAGACCGAGATCACTCAGATGATCCAGTTTTTCCTTTAACATATCCGCAGAGAGCGAAGCCATCGTTGCCCGCTCTTCATATATTCGTTTTATCAATTGCCGCCGTGTTTCTAAAATACTATAGATAGCTACCAGCAAAACAGGCAGCAGTATAATAGCAAATAGCGAGATTTTCCTGATTAAGGTCATGGGTGTTTGTCTCCCGGCTGGAACTGGAAACTACTTTATCTAACACGATATGATCACATGAATCATACCCCAATATTCAAGTATGATATTCTTTCTTTCTACTGGTGATATCTAATTCAGGTTTGGTACGCAATGATCCTACTTGCAAAGGAGTCTGATTATGACTGGGTTGGAATAATCCCTTGAAGTTTTTCTATTGCAAATGTATGATGCAAAAATAAAGCCACTATCCGATTTATGATAGTCAATAATATAGCCGGCAAATATGTCAGATAATACAACGCAGGCAGAGTCTGCAATCAAATCCAAAGGCAATTTATTTTATGATTTTTCGCCGGATACTTAAAAGTGCCGATCAAATTCTGAAAATCTTAATACGCCTGAGAGATTGTATGTTACTTTGTTGATATAGACAATTAACTACAAACCTGCCGTAAATTAACTGGTCACCCCAGTGCTTTGATCAATACACTTATAGTTCCGGAAATTGTTTATTTACATTTTATATGTCCGGAAGAAATGGGATAAATCAATTAAACTCATTTGGGAGGGGCATCATTATCCCGGTTTCCTGATAAAACTGTAGAACTATAAAGCCTGATTATTTTTTCCGGATTAAAATAAATCCACTAATTGTGGCTGCGATTAAAATAAAAACGGCTGACCCTTTGGTCAACCATTTTTTTTCAAATTTACTCAGAGGGAGTTGGGCAACAATTCCATTCGAATGGAATGCCCGGTTATTAAGGTTTAAATTGGACTTTAATTTATCAATCAGGTCTTCAAAGACCTTAATTTTTTAAGATATTGGATGTTCTGTCTTTGTGGGATCAGATAATGGATTTATAAAAACGGTAGTTTTCAAGTGGATCCTGATTTTTTATTATCCGCGATAACAAACTATCTGATCAAAGATGCATGATAATTGGGATATGCTTTATAGACAAAAGCTGATCTTTTTGTAGAATATTGACTAGTGCTATGTTAACTGTAAATTGTCAATTGTATCAATGTTGATTAATATATTTCTTCCTGAATGTCTCCTCCCATTTATCTATATGTGGTTCAAATTCGCCTGGCAGTCGCAGGTTTTTTGAACCACATAGTTTTACATAGCCGAAGCATAGACACATAGGAGGTCACTTAGAAAACCTTAGACTTTCAACCATGAATAGCAGTGCAAACCATTTAGATCTTAGACTTCAACACCAAGGGAGAAAATCATCCTCGTTTCATAGTTAGCTTCAAACTACTACCTGTAACCGATTTTGTTTAATCATAAAATGTTTTCAGGGATTATTTTTTCGATTAGTCCGACGTATTTGTGAAACAAACAGATCGCAACATACAATGAATCTATTGTTATTGCATTGTCCTGCAGATGGGTACAGACTTAAGCTTGCTGATGATACCGGGAAGACAAAACGGAAGCTTATGAAAATTATGACTTGACTCTGGAATTAATGCAGCTGCCAGAACTGCCGGAAAGTAGAAAATTAAAAAGGCTAACCATGTGGTCAACCTTTTTATTCAGGTAAGCAGGTACATTCCGGGGCTCTGCACCAATTTCGTCATGGAGCACTTCTTGGTAGGTGGTTTCATAGGAAGTGAAATGCCCGCGGACTGTTCTTGGTTTTCAAAGGATTCGGATCTTCCGGATCAGGGTCTTCGTTTTTACCTAGGGATCAGGGTGTTTTTCATTTGGATATTGGATAATTAAAATTGGTTGTTTCAGGCAATTAATCAGATAAGGTGGACTTGGTTTTCATTCGGGTACGGATTAATAATCTGGTTTCGTAATTGCCTTAACAATGTAAAGGTGCTGAATAGAAAGCGTCCCGTTTGTAGTCAATAAAGTGAAATATTTGTAGAAAATTGTCGATTCTATCTGGGTGATGAATATTGAATCGGAGAATGAAAAAGTGAAAGAAGATATCCTTGTTTTCTCTTTTTATTTTCTATGACTACACGTAAAATATTCAAAGATTATTACGGGTTTACCGCGGCAGGGATTATTTATTGCAAGGTATTTGTATCTCCAGAATAAATCCATTTCCAGCAGAAGTCTGTATATTAATACTTCCATTTAAAATACTCAGGCGGCCCCGGATATTTCTCAATCCCATCCCCGTTATTTTCTGTTTAGTATTCATTCCAATGCCATCATCTGAAATTGACATTTTAAAATCATCGTTTACAGTTTGTAAAACGAAAGTGATGTTGGTGGCATTTGCATATTTGATAATATTGGCGGATTGCTCCTGTGCTATACGATAAATAGCAAGCTTTTGCTGATTGTCGAGTAATGATTCATTCAGCCGATTTGTAATAATCCTGACATCGATACCGGTTGGCTTTATCATCGATTCAATAAGCTGAAATATGTGATTCTGCAGGTTGTCAAGTGTAAAATCCGGGGCAATCAATTCATGTGCTATCTTCCTGTTTTCATGAATCACTTCTTCCAGATGTGTAATACAGGTACTCATTAAGCCGGGAGATGCATTTTTGGGATTATCCCTTGCGAGGGCCAGCAACAGTTTTACACCTACAAGTATTTGGTTTACATTGTCGTGTAATTCCATTGCAATATTGTTTCTTTCTTTTTCCTGCGCCTCTAAAACAAGAGATGCTGTTTTTAAATGTTCGTCTCTCTGTTGTTCAAACAATTCCATTTCCAATCTCTTCTTTTCGCTGATATCAGTGATGGCACCGATTGCTTTTGTTGCCAGGCCTCTTTCATTCCGGATAAAAACAGCATGATTCACAATATATATGGTTGAATTGTCGGTTGCATATACCCGATATTCCTCCTTCCATAAATTCTTTGTTAAATCCATTCTCGATTTTGCGAAACTATTCATTACACGCTTACGGTCCGCCTTAAAAATAGATTCACCGTGGATTCCCATTTGCAAGCTTAACACCTTGTCGACATCGAATAATTTTTCCTTCGGTTCGTGTACAATGAATTTTTTGGTGTCAAAGTTTAATTCCCAGATAATGTCCGAAGTTGCCTGTGTGGCATGCTTAAACCGTTCAAGACTTTTGTTTAACTCATCTTCAATTAGTTTTCGTTGTGTAATATCCGTACTGATAAACAGGTACTGGTAAGGTATTTTGTTTTCGTTCATGAAAGGCACAATCGTTATATCTTCCCAATAAATACTTCCGTCTTTAGCCTTGTTGCAAAAGTCGCCTTTCCAGATTTTGTCGTGAGAGATGGTTTCCCAAACATTTTTTATGAATGAAGCAGAGTGGCAACCGGAATTGAGCAGGTAATAGTCTTTGCCAATTATTTCTTCTTTCGTGTATTTACTGATATGGAAAAAATTATCATTTGCATAGGTTATTTTTCCAAGTGCATCCGCAATGGAAATGATAGAGGAGTGATCAACAGCATATTTATAATCGTCTAATTCTTTCAGTAATCTCCTGTGCCTTAACGATGATGTGATAGCAGCAGGAAGCCTGGCCAACTGATCTTTTAAAATATAATCATCAGCCCCCATTTTTATCATACCAGCAGCAAACTCTTCTGAAACATTTCCTGTTACTAAAATGAAGGGTATCTGGGTTTGACGGAGACGTATGATTTTTAATGCTTCGCCTGAGCTGAACTGGGGAAGTGCACTGTCTGATAAAATTACTTCTGGCGCATATTCTTCAAGGTTCTCCAGAAAGCTGTTTTTATCCACAGCAATTCTGAATTCGCAGGGGATATTTGATTTAAGCAGACACATTTGAGTTAACTCAGCATCATCCAGGTCGTCTTCGAGTATCAATATTTTTAATGATCGGTTCATCAGGTAAATTGAATTTGGTTTAATATATTTCTTAAAGCGTAGAACAGGTTTGGTAGATTAAAACGCAATAAGGAAAATTAATGGCATGCCCACTTCATAATTGTATATGGACTAGAAGTAGTAATTTTACCTGCCTTATCTCTTACTAAGCGAGAAATACCAAACAAAGTCTAAAACGAGAGCTTCCTGAGATAGAAATTTTGTGTTTTGTAAAGTTCTCCGGAAAGTTGGTTTATGTAGTGAGAGAACAATTTTGAGGAGGAAATGTTCGATTAATCTTTCTGAATTTTAAACAAAGTTGTCTTTTTAAATCAAAATACGGCCGGCTCAGGTATTTTTTTTTTGAAATTGTTTTATTAACCGCTGATACTTATGGAGTTTAGCTATTAATGACATTAGTGTAGTAACGTATTAAAGGTCGCTCCAAAATTCTATGATAAGCAGCGGCTAAATGGGATATTTGCCAATATCTCATTATTCCATTCCCTGAAATTAAAACGCTTGCCTTGCTAAGTAAATAACTTAAAGCAAGTGACAACCCGGCAATTTTTAATAAGCAGTTGTATGGATTATATCCGGTAAAACAGAATTTCGATTTCTACCTATAAATAATAGCAAATGCTCCTGATAAAGACGATCCTGAGTTTTTCAAATCCGGGTGTTTACTTGTGGACCTCGATCGATGCCTGATTGTTGTTTCATCTTTAAAAAATGTTCCGGATCAATTGTGATTTGTGATTTTATGTATCGGACAATCTGCCGGGATAGTTGTCGGTTTTCTTTACAACGAGTAAATTGTTTTTATACCTTCTCCCCGGCAGGGCTGGTTTAATCGAAACATTTGAAGGAAGCGGGATTGATTGTTTGCCTCTGACTGTTCATGCCAATTTACTTTCACACCTTTGTGCAAACAACAGATTCAATCCGGTTTGCGTTTACTTCAAAAGTTGGGGTAAAATTAATTACGTAAGGAATTAATACGTACGCTGGTTGACTGACGGAGGGCATTCATGCCCCTGTGGAAAACTGCCGGATCAAACAATGAATCCGATCAACCTGGCTAATTCACATTCGGGATTTTCCCCAACTACCCAACCTTTTTCTCTCCTTCCACCGTTTACTTATAAGAGACAATTAAAACAGACTCTTATGCTTAAACTCTTAGTTTCCATTGTGTCGATTTCTTTCTTATTAACTGCCTGCCAGAAAGAAGTATCGGTTCAGCAACAACGCAGAACAAATTCGGATAGCAGCATGGCGGGTTTATTGAAAAAACAAGTGGCAACCAATCTTTCTGATAATTTTGAAAGCGCTGTTCTTGAATATGTGTATGATAACTCAAATCTGCTGAAAGGCTGGGAGTCGAAGGTGAATATACCGGATGCGTCAGGTAACGTCACAATAAGAAAAGAAAGCCGTAAATACCATCGGGACAATAATGGTAAAATTACTCGTGTGGGTGATTTAACGGACAGTATTTATTTGCTGGTGGAATATGAAAATAACAGTTCGCGGGTAAAGAGAGTATTCGATAATAGAGATATCTTTTACACTGAGTTTGTATATAATTCAGAAAACAGGATTGAACAATTACGCTTTTTTCAACGCTTTCCAGCTACAACTGACCCGTATAAGCTGATGTCATATCATACCCATAAGTTTGACGCCAATGGAAATCTTACTGAAAAAATCTATAACCAGGATGATGATTCTGATGGCGACTTTGAAACGCCGCTGAAAATATATTTTTACTACGATAATAAGGTCAATCCACTATTTCCGATTGATGAACCCCTGTTTAATGACTATTGGTCATTAACCTCTCCGAACAATACCCTGCGACAGATCAATGAATACAGTCCAGGTGGCATTGTAACGAAGGATACAATTAACTATGTTTATACTTATAATGTGGACGGACGCCCGGTGACTCTGATAAAAGATGCGGAATCAAAGACTGAATTTTTTTATTATTAAACGGTAGTTTAAGCCGGATAATGTTTAGCTGAAAAACTGAAGTCAACTATTGCAGAACCAGGAAGAAATCATAAAGGATTGTTTGGCCAATAACAGGCAGGGCCAGGAGCTATTATACCGGAGGGTTTATCCAGCGCTTATGCTACTATGTAAGCGTTTTTTTGCTGATGAACATATCGCATTGGAAGTATTAAATGACGGCATGCTGAAAGTGTACAGGCAGATTGGGAACTATGATATCCGAAAAGGCGATCTCTTTAACTGGATTTATACTATTGTTCGCAATACGGCACTCGACAAACTAAAACTCAGCCGCTGGTCCGTTGCAGAACTCCAGAACGATGACGCTTTTCCTTCCGACGAAAATCCACTGAAATCGCTCGAAGAAAGAGAGTTTTACAAATTGCTTGATTTGTTGAGTCCGGCCACCAGGGCTGTTTGCAGCCTGTATTATGTGGAGGGATTTAAAATAAAAGAAATTGCTGAGAGGCTGGACATTAGTCAGGGAACTGTTAAATGGCATTTGAGCGAAACCAGGAAACAATTGAAACCCCATTTGACAAACTATTTTTTCAGATAAATTATATTCAAAGTGAATGATCATAGAAAAATAATCAGGGACGAAGAGACTCAGTTGATATTACCACCTGTTGATCTCGCCTGGGAGGATATGAAAAAAAAGCTTGATAAAGAGTCGCCGGATAAAATTGTGTACTGGTGGAAATCATCATTTGGAAAGAGAGTAGCAGGTGTTCTTGCGCTATTGATTTTATTAATTACTGCATCTGTATATGTTACCAATATAAGCGTTCAAAACAATAATCTCGCAAATAAATCAGAACTGAATGAAGACAAGAAGACAGAAGAATCAGCAATTGTAGATACTGAAACCAAAAAAACGACTGTTGATGACACTGTTTTAAATCAGAATTTAATAAAGCCGGATGGGATTTCTGTTCCGGCCGACAAAAACATTACAGATCAGGAAAATCTTACAGATAGAAACCGGTCATCGTCAGCTTATATTAAAACAGGTATTTATCAAAATAATAAATCAGGCACTAACAACAGAAAAATTTTCAAGAAATCACAGAAGAAAAAACCTGCTTTGCCAGATGTAAATCAATCTATTTCGTCATTTGATTCAGCAGTTGGTAATGATTTAGTGTCGTTTAATGTCAATGGAGACAGCCTTCGATCTGACAACAGTAAAACCCTGCCGGGAACTGATTCTGCAAAGTCAGAAAAAACGGATAGTTCCGCAAGCCCGGCTACGGAGCCTTTGTCCGAGGAATGGGTACTGGAATCGGGAGTTCACTGGACCCTACCTGTGCCCGCTACAGGTTCCGGAACCTATTTCATGGGACCTAACGGTAAATCACAAGCCTACAGAATATTGTTACCCGGTCTTTGGTTACAGGCACGGACGGAAAAACATTTAATGACATTTGAATTAAATCCATTTGCTGTTGGCTTGCCTCCTCAAAAGAGTTTTAGAACAATTAATTCATTGGATCAACTGCCCGATACCATTGTAACAGTTACCGATACCCGAACCATTCTTAAAACATTTGGATTTTCTGCCGGCCTGGGATATCAGTACAATATCATACAGAACTGGTGGCTGGGTGGCAGTTTTCAGACAAGCTGGTGGAGCAGAGGAGTGGCTGAATCAGAGTCGGTAATTAATAAAGTGCCGATTGGCACCTCTACAGGTACTTATACCAACAACAATTATACCTATTCAATAAAAGATGAATGGAGTTATTTTAATCGTTTTCAGCTCAACCTCAATGCGGAGAGTGTTTATCGCAGAAAGAACTGGCAGGCCGTTTTGCGGTTAGGTTTTGCAGCTACACCCTTCGCTGAAAAACAGGGCCCGGTTCATCCTTTCAGAGGTGAGTTGATTTACAGATGGCGTTTATTTGATCTTCCGGTAAAGGAGTAGGAGTCCGGTTCAGAATTGTGGTTTCAAAAATTACGCAGCAATCATTGTTTGGTGGTTGCTGTGTTGCTGATCCCTTTTTGATTTATGGGGCCAATCTTGTATTTGTTTCCTTTGAAAGGAATTGAAAGGATTTATTTCTTTTTATTCTTCTTCCCAAAACTAAATACCCTCCTGATATTAAATCCGAAATGTATATCTCCGTCATTCCATTTACCTGTTGTTTTAGCGATATATTGATTTTCTGCAATCCCCGTACTGTTTGTAAACATAAACTGGAATACATGACCGCCCGTTTCGATATCAATCCCTAAACTCAAAGCATTTACTGTACCTTCTGTTTTTGTTCCGGGAATCTGATAATAGTATTCGCCATTGATTGTAATTCGTTTGGTAATTTTTTGTCTTGCACCAATTCCAATAGCGACAATATCATTTTTATCTGTGGACTCCGGTACAAGGTTCCGGTGAACAAGTGATGGTGATAGCTGCACTGATAATCCATCACCAAATTTTCTCGCGATCAGCAGTTGAAATACATAATCAAGCCGGGAACGGAAAAATATTTCTTCGTTTGGATCAGAAGGTTTTAAAGTATTAATATACATCGCGGCGAAAGCACTGAGAGATATGGGCATGCCGCCTTTACCATCTTCCTGCCATAAGATTTTATATTTTAGAAAGCCATCATATTGCTTTTCAAAAGTACTTCTGCCAATGCCGATCATAAATCTTTTTGTTATTCCATAATCCAGTCCCAGGCGAAAAGTGGCATTGTCCAGCCCAAACAATTCATAAAACCCGCCGTTTAAAGTTCCAAAACGATGTGCGATCTGAATATCGAGTTCGTTCTTCCCAAGGCTTTCAACAGAATGTGCATTTATCAGCCGGGTAGATTTGAAAGTGGATTTTGTGTACAGATTTGCTCCGGAAACGAATGCGCTGTCGATCAGTTTCAACAGGTCGGAACTGTCCTGCGCACTTGTCCAGCCTGAATAACAAAGAAGGAATACCAACATTATTTTTTTCATGCTTGGAAATTTTTAATTCCTGGGTTCGTAGAAACATTGAATAATTACTTTTACTTCTTTTGATATTTTATCAGCAACCAATCCCGGAATTTTGATATTAAAATCTTCAGGCAGCAATACAATGCTGCTGCCGCCGCTTATCTTGCCGCGGCTGATTAATATAGTACCATTACTTGTAATTGTACGTGCCACTACATGCATTGTTATT
>JAATGW010000712.1 GCA_015654495.1 Chitinophagales bacterium | reverse complement strand
TTCCTTTTCTTCTTTTAATTCCTGGGTACGACTACTGACTTTTTCTTCCAGGATCTTTTTGTCTTTCAGTAATGCATTCGTTCTCCAGCGAATAATTGCCAGGATGGCAATGATTGTCAGTACAAGATAAATCAGATAAGCCAACCAGGTTTTCCACCAGGGTGGGCTTACCAGAATTAATATTGTTTTTTCAGCGTTGATTCCGTACCTGCTATTAGCCTTAATACGGAAAGTGTATTCCCCCGGGGGGATATTAAAATAGTAGGCAGTTTTATCCTGTTGCGGCTGACGCCAGACATTTTCATAACCCTCGAGTTTATACTCAATGATATTGGATGTGGGATTACTGAAATGTATAGCAGCAAAATCAATCGAAAAAATATTCTGGTTAAAGTTCAGTCTGATCCGGCTGGCATCTTCAATTTCTGTATTGTAAAGATTTTCACTTCCTCCTTTTATTTCCTTCCTGTCTATTTTGAAACCTGTAAGAATGATCTGAGGTGATATTTCGTTTACAATTTTTTCAACTGGAAAACGATAATAGCCGTTAATTTTACCAATGTACATATCCCCTTCGGGTGATTGCCATATGGTATTTTTGGCACCATTGAATGTTTCTGTAATACCAAAGTCTCTTCCAAAAAGAGCAAATTCATTTTTCTCAGGATTTAGTCTGAAAATACCGATATCTGAAACACCCCAGATAATATCGTGCTGATCTGCAAGCAGCCCCGAAACAGCAGCTGTTTTGAACTGTTCAACAACCGATTGATAAAGTGCGAAGCTATCTGCATTGGAATCCTTGAAGTACAATCCGAAATCAGTTCCGACCCAGATTCTCTTCCTATCGTCTTCTGCAATACTAAACACAGTGCGGTCAGGCAAATAACGTTTAGCCTTATGCGTTAGCAGATCAAAATGGTTGATACCATGATTTAGTGTACCGATCCAGAATTTCCCGGAAAAGTCCCGGCGTGAAACGATTATGGTATCAGTACTCAGACTGGCAGAATCTCCCTGAACACGGAAAAATGATTGCAGTGATTGATCTCTGGTATCTAAAACATGAAAGCCCAGCCCCGAAAGATACCATCTGAATCCATCCTTATCAGGAATTATCTGAATGCAGGTTATTTTTTTCTGAAATGGCTTACCATTGAATACCGGTTCTGCAATTTTATCTGTCCTGGTATCGTACGTAAGCAGCCCCTCCCAGGAAGCCATCAGATACTGCCCATCTCCAACCGGATGAATGTCGTTAATGCCGTTGAGCCCATCGGAGCTTCTGCCGGCATTCAGCATTCTAAGCAAAGCAGCCTTTTGATTATTGATCGGAATCGTGCCAAATCCGGCCCTTTGAAAACCCAGCATAAGCCGGGAAGAATCGCCATAAAAGCACCATGGAGTGCCCGGCAATTTCAAGGTTTCTATCAGAGCTTCGAGGGGGTCCAGCCGGTAGGTTTTTGCAGATAATGTTGCTATCCATAGCGTGCCTTCTCTGGAAACAAATCCACACCATGAAGAACTATCAGTAAACCCGCCAATAATTTTCTGATCGCTTCCGAATAAACTGGTGAACTTTTTTTCAGTATCAATCCTCACAACACCTCTGGCATAAAGGCCTACCCATAATGCTCCGACCCGGTCTTCTGTTATGAATGTAATATGGTCCCGGTTGTGTTTGGCGGCTGGTAAAGCGGCAACACCATCATTGTAGTAGTCTGAATCAATATTTCTGAAGCTACCTGATCCCTGGTCAAGTATCTGCAGTTTAATGTCATTTGTTCCAATCCATAGATTACCGCGGGTATCCTCATAGATTGCCCACACCATATTATTTGCAAGACTTTTTGAATCCCCTGGTTCATGTAAGTACCGCGTAAATTGTCCCGATTTTTGATCCAGGCGGTTTAAGCCACCTTGCGAATATTCATCTATACCAGCACCGGCCCAGATATTGTGGTGGCGATCCTCATATACGCTCAGGATAGCATTACCACTAATAGATTTTGGGTCTTTCGCGTCATAACGGTAATGGGTAAACTTTTCTGTAGCCGGATCAAACCTGTCCAGCCCATTGAATGTTGCTATCCAGA
>JAATGW010000315.1 GCA_015654495.1 Chitinophagales bacterium | reverse complement strand
TGAAGCGATCATTGCAGCGGTTGAGCTTTCAAGCAGGTATATTACCGATCGCTTTTTACCTGATAAGGCTATTGACCTGATTGATGAAAGCGCTGCAAAACTGCGTCTCGAAATGAACTCAATGCCCGAAGAACTGGATAAACTTGAAAGGCAGATCCGTCAGCTTGAAATTGAACGCGAAGCAATCAAGAGAGAAAATGATGAAATAAAATTAAGAGAGTTAAATACAGAGATTGCGAATCTCTCAGTTGAAAAAGATACACTAAAGGCAAAGTGGAAGGAAGAAAAAGACCTGGTCGAAAAGGTACAAAATGCCAAAGCAGAAATCGAATCGCTGAAGGCGACGGCTGAGCGTGCTGAAAGGGAAGGGGACTATGGTAAAGTTGCTGAGATACGTTACGGTAAGATCAAGGAACAGGAAGAATTAATTGTAAAGCTCGCGGATCAGCTCGCTTCGACCGGAGATAAGCGATTATTGAAGGAAGAGGTAGATGCAGAAGATATTGCGGAAAACGTAGCAAAAATGACCGGGATTCCGGTTACAAAAATGCTGCAGAGTGATAAAGAAAAACTGCTTCAGCTCGAAGAACATCTCCACGAAAGAGTTGTTGGTCAGGAAGAAGCAATTACCGCAGTGGCTGATGCTATCCGCAGAAGTCGTGCAGGACTTCATGATCCGCGTAAGCCTATAGGATCTTTCATTTTCCTGGGTACTACCGGTGTGGGTAAAACGGAACTTGCTAAAGCACTTGCTGAATATCTTTTTGATGATGAAAGCATGATGACCCGTATTGATATGAGTGAATACCAGGAAAAACACACCGTATCAAGGCTTGTGGGTGCACCGCCCGGATATGTGGGCTATGATGAAGGCGGTCAGCTAACGGAATCGGTCAGGCGTAAACCCTATAGTGTGGTTTTGCTGGACGAAATTGAAAAAGCGCACCCGGATGTCTGGAATATTTTATTGCAGGTCCTTGACGATGGCCGTTTGACCGATAGCAAGGGAAGGACCGTGAATTTCAGGAACACGATCATAATAATGACGAGCAATATTGGTAGTCATCTTATCCAGGATGCTTTTGAAGATGTGACTGAACACAATATTGAGTCGGTGGTAAAAAAAGCAAGAACTGAGGTAATGGCTTTACTGCGTCAGACAATACGTCCGGAATTTCTGAACAGGGTGGATGAGATAATCATGTTCCAGCCGCTGATGAAAAAGGAAATCCGGAATATCATCAAAATACAACTGGAGAATCTGAGGAGACAGGTGGCAGACAATGGAATCATTTTGCAGTTCAGTGAATATGCCGTTGATTTTCTTGCAGAAAATGGATTTGATCCGCAGTTTGGGGCAAGACCACTGAAGAGGCTGATCCAGAAATCGATTGTCAACCAGTTATCGAAAAGGATTCTGACTGGCGATATCGACAAGAGCAGACCGGTGATTGTGGATGTGTTTGACGGTGTGGTTGTTTTCAGAAATGATGCAACAGCTGCAGAGAAAATAAAAGCATAATAAATTCAGGCAGCGGGAAACTGCCGGAGAAATATTAATTAACCAAAGCCATCTGTATAGCAGGTGGCTTTGTACGTTCAACGTTCAACGTTTAACGTTGAACGTAAGTTAAAAGTTAAAAGTTTAAAGTATGTCACATAAAAACAAATCTATTGATATCATTCCTTCCAAAAATTTCTGGGCGGGTGATCCGCAGGCTGCAATTGCCCTGGTTGGATATGGGGATTACGAAAGCGAAGAATGTGCTAAGGCGCATGAAGTTGTTCTGAAATTACTTGATGAATATCAGGGTAAACTGAAATTCAATTTCAGGCATTTTCCGCAAACCAGAATCCACCAGAAAGCACATAAAGCAGCCGAAGCAGCAGTTGCTGCAGGTCAGCACGGTAAGTTTTCGGAGATGCACGACCTCTTATTTAAAAATCGCCGCAACCTCGGCACTATCAGCCTGAGGGAATATGCCATTGAAGCGGGGGTGATCGACAAGAATTTTATTTCCAATCTTGTGGATTCGGTTTTCGGCTGGACTGTTCGTGAAGACATTCTTGAAGCAGTTCGCCAGGGTGTTACAGAAGTGCCGGCATTTTTCATCAATGGCGAAAGGTATTTTGGCAAGATTGATTATGCGCACCTGAGTAAAGCCATCGATGGTTATTTGCAGAAGAGTGGAAAGCAAAGAGCCTAAGGCAAAAGGGTGCAAAAAGCGCTTTCTGTAAGTGGAGCACTTGCAGAATAGTGGTCATTATCTTTGAGTATTAGTTGAAGAAAACTGGTATTTTTTGATACAGTATCAGGCTTTGGTGCATCCGAAAAAAGAATTTGGACTACTGCGGAAATAATTTTTCCGCAGTTTTTTTTACCCTGCAGTTCCAAAATAGTGTGGACATGTTATTTAACCAGCGTTGTTGCGAAGAGTAGAGAACTGAATTATTAATAAGTATACTGTTCCCCTTTCACTTGTTGATTCACTTTTTTTTGAAGCTGCCATTGGATTGTATGCAATGGTTTGTGTGGACACACAGGTAGGCAAAAATGCAGGGAATTTTCATTCGGGAATTTAATATTTATGCGCATGATAAATTATCCTCGTATCAATGAACCCGAATGAAAAACCGCTCCCGGCTGACTACCTTAGTTTGAAAAGCCAGTCCGTTTCTACGCAGCCCTCCCTGCGGGCCCTCCCTCGCCCTCCCCCGCCACCACCACCAATTTCTGACGAATAGATATGGCGGATGAGCCCGGTCCGCCGAAGGCGGAATAGCTAACCAACCAACCGCCTACGGCGGACAATGATAAATACCGGTATCAATCAAAACAAAAATAACTTTGCCAGCAGTCCTTTCCAAGGGCAAAACACCAGTAAATGGAGAGAAAATAACAGTAGAAGGGAGATAAAAACACAGCACCGCTATAAGAACTGTAATAGGCTATAGTTACACTCAGGTTAACAATCGGAATCTAAATAAAACACCCCAGTCAGTTCGAATTTCAGAGAGGGGAGAGAATGTGAACTATTAATATTAATCTCCCCCGGATCTATCCCATTGCAAACGGAATCTCCACTCATCGGAGGGTTGTTGGTCCGAATTCACATAATCGAAATAGCTTGTTTCAAAACTGAGTTTGTTTTTGTGCCCGTTAAAAAACCAATTGAATACAACGGAGGTTTCTTTTTTTCTTTCACTACTGGCTTCTTTATTCGGCCTGTAGATTGAGTTCCGTAGAGCCAGTTCCAGTTGTTTTGGCCACCAGTCAATTAGTTCATGAAAGAAATAACCCCCTTGTATATAGTATCCCCGAAGAATATCTGCTTTATCACCATTCAGCTTGTCGATGATCTTTTTATAATTCAGTTCCGACTGCCAGCTGAATACCCTGAACATAAAGGCAGATTCAATATTGCTATTACTCACGCGTTACTTGCCCGGG
>JAATGW010000533.1 GCA_015654495.1 Chitinophagales bacterium | reverse complement strand
CGAATGATGGCCGATTCCAGTGTATTTGCTACCCAGACACCTGGCCGGTTTGGCTGCCAGTCGCGCATACGGGTAATCACAATATTGACTCTTCCCGGAAGCGGCTCGCCAGCAATCGATTCATAGGTCTTTCGTCCCATGATAACCGGCATACCCCAGGTTGTGTTTTTAAAAAACCGGAGATCGTTCGGCAGGTGCCAAAGTAATTCATTATTTTTTCCGATTGCATTGTCATCGGCGGCAGCAAGAATCAGGGAAACAGTCATCAGGAATGGACGGTTGAATCTCCAAATATATTTTTTTTGCATTAAACCAAATACCAGCTGCGGCCCAAATTCACCTTAAAACCACCATGCAAGTGGGTATTTTTTTATGAAAGATGTAGCCCGGCTTATATTGCTTTAAACTGCCACCGGGGCTTTGATAGCAGGATGACTCGTATAATTTTCTATCATGATATCTTCAAAACGGAAAGAGAAAATATCAGTGATTTCAGGATTGAGTTTAATCCTGGGAAGCGGTAATGGTGTTCTGTTCAGCTGCAGTTGCGCTTGTTCAAGGTGATTGCTGTAAAGATGTACATCACCAAAGCTATGAACAAAATCACCGGCTTTAAGTCCACAAACCTGTGCGATCATATGAGTCAATAAAGCATAGGAAGCTATATTAAAAGGAACTCCCAGAAATGAGTCAGCTGAACGCTGATAGAGCTGACAGGATAATTTTCCATCAGCCACATAAAATTGAAACATAGTATGGCAGGGCATGAGGGCCATTTCCGGCAATTCGCCTACATTCCAGGCACTAACGATCAGTCGGCGACTGTCGGGATTTTTTTTGATTTCATTGATCAGCCACGAAATCTGATCGATAGATTTTCCATCTGCAGATTCCCAGCTCCGCCATTGTTTACCATAAACAGGACCAAGCTCCCCGTTTTCATCTGCTCATTCATCCCATATGCTGACACCGTTTTCTTTGAGGTATTTAATATTTGTTTCACCTTTAAGAAACCAGAGTAATTCATGTACAATACTGCGGATATGAAGCTTTTTTGTTGTTACCATAGGGAAACCTTCAGACAGATTGAAACGCATCTGGTATCCGAAAATGCTCCGTGTACCTGTACCAGTGCGATCAGATTTTTCAGTTCCTTTTTCGATGATATCACTCAACAGTTTCAGGTATTGTTCCATGGGTGCAAATTACCTAATCTCTTTCTAACGCGGAACGGGTCATTTCAGGTGTGAATAAGCGGTTAGCAAGTTAGGCTGGAGTAAGGAGTCGGGAGTCGGGAGGCAGTGACAAAACCTGCGACAGGAGTTAAATAGACGACAGCCGGAACCTTGAGATTTCTAAGTGATAGTGACAACTTTTTTTATGCAGCGTACCAACCGGGAGCCGGAGCAACAATTTCTTTGTTGTATATTTTTCCCGCATAGAGCAAAGGCCCTTTCAGGCAAAAGCCTTAAGTCATAAGCCCGGCTTCGGTTTTTCAACCTTGCGGTTATGTGCTGAAGCCAATGACATTAAATTAAGCCAAAGAAATGAATACACACCGACAAGGCGGCGAGCCGGGTAAGAACACACGGGGAAATTCTCCGCTCAGAAACAGAAACACAGTAACAGAAAAAGAATCCTTAAGCATTAAATCTCCAAACACCGGCTGCTCCTTTTGCCTTTTACCTGCCCATTCACTTCCCACTTCGCCCTTCTCCCTTCGTACTTTTAACTATAATCACTTCATCTCCCAATATCCTTATTCCGAACTCATAAGAAAAAAAATATTTGTTTCCCTTCGGGCTCTTCAATTGGTGTGTATGAAAATTTAATCTAAATCCGCGGTTAATAAGAGCCTGCCTTGTAATCCTCAAATGGCTGCCTTTATCCTGCATCATTTTTTCGAGAATCCGCCGGTTTGATTTCAGAATGCTGTTCACTTTTCTGATAGAGCCATTCTGTTTCTCATTAAGCCGGTTATTGTAGGCGTTACGACAGCCATCTCCGCAAAATTTTTTGTCGGACCTTCCCTTGATTTTGTCTTTACAGTGCAGACATGTTCTTTCCTCATTCATAGTTCAAGATAATATCAACCCATACCCGTTAACAAGTTGTTTTGTCGTTTATCATCGGGAATAAATGCTTAAAAACCGGTTAAACCCTCATTGATAATGCAATTTTGTTAGATCATCATCGGGGCCCTGGTGATGCTTTATGAAAGCAATGAATTATAAATGATGAGTTATGAAAGAAGTAATTAACAAAGTACAAATCGGAGGAAATCTGGGAAGAGATCCTGAAATCAGAGAATTCGGAACAAATAAAAGAATGGCGCGTTTTTCAATTGCCACTTCTGAGTTCATTACCAATGCGCTGGGCGAGCGGGTTCAACAAGTGCAATGGCATAATGCTGTTGCCTGGGGCAAAACTGCTGATATGGTAGCGCAAAGTTTGACCAAAGGAAAACAGGTTTTGATCAACGGAAAATTGTCGAGCCGGACATATACTGCAAAAGACGGAACAAAAAAATATGCAACTGATGTGGTTGTAAGTGATTTTGAGGTGCTCAGTTAAATTGGATGAGATTTCCCGACTGCGTAGGCTGTATTTCTTCCTCAGGATTGCTGCAGGTACTTACTGAGTGGTGATGACTTGTGGGAAGGTTTAGTTACCTGAGATGACTTGGTGTCCGGATAACAGGGCCAGGATCCAGTATCGATTTGCGCAAGTGTGTTGAAGTAGTATAGTGTTACCGGTCGGGTAAATCTTTTTTTAAGTTCCAAAAATACAGGATTTGCAATTTGACTATTCGGCGTTCGAGGTCAATGCGTTAGTATCTCCGCGAGGTATTATCGCTGCTTCCCTCTTTTATGTTTTTAATTGACGATCAATTGTTGTTCAGTTTTCGCATCAGGGATTCACGGAATAAATTTACAGGGCCAGGTTCCAATACAATACAATCCAGTAAGATGTCAAAAAAGAAAAACATGGCTTGAATGTTATACCAGGTTTGAATAGCCAATTCCAGACCTGACCTGAGTTTAGTAAAATGCTGAAAAAAATCACTATTCAAATGAAGCCGCCTCAACAAAAAACAGGAGCATAGCATAGCGGAAAAATCAGGAGAATAATTAATGGAAAGAAAATCGCTCTTTTCGATCTGCTCCGAACAAGGTGCATATGAGAAAGGTGTATATGAGAGAAGGAACTACTAAAGGATCTGCAAAAACCGTCAGCTGGCCCAGCCAAACAGAAAAAAAGAACAAGACTGAAAATACCGTTATTATCCAGGTAATTCCCATCGATATCCTGGTTAAATCAGATCGAAAAGAATATAAAACAAAAAACAACCCTGCATTCCAGATAGTTAAAATAAGGCAACCATATTTGAGTTAAGACAATTTAGCATAAAATAGTTTATATTGTTAGAAGACGGATATTTCTTTATCTCGTTACTCATATATTCCAATTGCCGAAAACCAAACGCTTCCTATGAGTAACAAAGACATTAATGAATTTGTCAATGATATCCCTGAAATCTCTGAACGGAACTATTGGATGGTACGAACAAATGGAGGTGCCTATTTCGAAGATTTTGTAGAGAAGGGGTTTATTGGAATTAATTATAACAAAATAAATTTAAGTCAAATAGAGTCTGTAAAAACAGCCGGTCAGACTGGTAGAAATTCGCTGGAGGAAATTGTAAAGAAAGCATAGCCACTTGAACAAAGACCAGGATACATCACCAAGCAACTCTGGGATTTTACATTCAATTTAAGAAAGGGAGATGTAATTTTGATACCAGGTGTATCGGGTGACAGAGTTGCAATCGGAGAAGTTATCAGCTCAAAAGTATTTAATTATGAATCTTCAGATGCTGATGGCATAGATGCCTGCCCGTATGTGAAAAGAAAAGGGGTAAATTGGATTAAAACCGATTTGTCATTTGGAGGAATTGACCCACATCTACTTCATTTTAAATACACGAGGCGTACCATAACATCCTTTGACGCTTATTCTGCTTCATTGATAGATAGGGAATTAAAAATATTGTACGTTAAAAATGACAAAGCACATTTGGCGTTATCAATAGGAACTGAAGAAAATATTCCTGCTGTTTCTCTGTTTGAATTCTGGGTAGGTTTGCTGGATGCAACTGAAGATTTTTGTAAGGAAAATGATATCCCTTTTGACAAAAAGGAAATAGACGTAAGAATAAATGTCCAATCCCCAGGTATAGTTGAGCTTATTACGGGAGCAATGGCAGGATTATTTGTGTTAACAGGTCTGATGTGTACTGTCATTGGCGCTGACTATGAAACGGAGATAGGCAAAGCAAAAATGAAATTTAAAACAGGCGGCTTATTAAGGGCCATCTCCGACTATAAGAATAATTCAGCTAAACGGAAACTGATTAATACTTTAAACGACAAGGCTAAACAGATTGGATTTGATAAGAAAGAAATCACTAAATTAATTGAGCAAATAAACAAGAACAATGAAAACCTTTAGAACTATAAACGCTTTCTTATTTTCTTTTAGCGCTATATTCTTATTATTGAGATTCACCTTAGGTTGGATTGATGCATTCCACAATGCTGAGTCAATGCTTCTTTTTATTGCCATCGGATTGTTCATCAATATTTTTTTCTTTAAATGGGATTTTCCAAAAAGAAAGAGGTTTGTTTAAGCCTCCTGGATTTTCCCTGTTAAAGCGTCATATTTCAGCCTCCCCTTGCTATTCTGTAATGACAGATTAAATTTTCCTGGTCTTTAATCTTACGGCTATTGAATAAGGCTTTGAACTCATCGCAATATTTTGCAGGAGTCAAGGGCTCAACTGATGATATATAACTATTACACCGCGTTTAAGCATCGACCAGAAGTTTTCTATTGAATTGGTGTGGCCCTCCATTCACATACTGACCCTTGTTCATCAAATTCAACTTAACCCGGTCAGTTTGTCTTCCGCAAAGGATTTAATAAACCTGCAATCAAATACAGAAGGATATTGAGACCTATAATGAAAAAAAAATCTTCTTAATAGTCCACTTCCTACATGTACCTAATTAGTGCTTGCTGTTTAAGACCTCGGAGGTATTAAACCTTGGAGGTATTTTTGCCAAGGTTGGCTTTCCAGCCACAAAATTTTCTTT
>JAATGW010000234.1 GCA_015654495.1 Chitinophagales bacterium | reverse complement strand
TACCTAATCCCCATATACCCATTGCGCGGCCTCTTTCATTTTTAGGGAAAACCGTGGATATAATGGCAAGTGCTGCCGGTGTAATTGCTCCGCTTCCGATGGCCTGAAGTATACGCGAGGCTACCAGCCCATTCAGACTGACAGACAAGCCGCATAATAATGAGCCTAACGTGAAGATGGCTGTACTCGCTATATAAAGATTAAAAAAACCGATACGGTTTTTTAACCAGTCTGTAAGCGGAATAAAAATAGAAAAACTAAGCATATAAGCCGTCACCACCCACTGAACTTCCGAGATATCGCTGCTGAATTGTTTTCGCATAGCAGGTAGCGAAACATTTACAATGCTGTTATCTATTGCAGCCATGGAAGTACCTAGTAACAATACAACAAGGCACGCTGTTTTATTTATCTTCCTGCTGTCCGGCATAATATTTTTAGCTATTAGTAAGAAAGACTGCCCTGTTTTCCGGACAATCAGATAAACGCTGTGAAAGGATATTGAACTTAACTGTTTTACTTATTCTTTTAATAGAATCGCATTAAGAAGCAAGAATAAAAATTCATTTCCCTCCCGCAGATTTCTTTTATGCCGAACTCTTTTCACAAAGTAAAAATGCATTTCTACCTGATAAAAAATTTTCTCCATTCGTCGGAATGGCAATAATTATCGGCAGGTATATCTCGGGATGATAACATCTCTTTGCCGGCGCGGCGAATTTAATTTCTCCACAATAATCGGAATAACTGCAATGGTTTAATCGTCTTCTGCGTGATTAACAGGAGTGAATCCAACGATAGTTATTGCCCGCTCAGCGAATCAAAGGGTGTAAGCAATCCCTGTCATTTTATTTTTAGCGTAAGAAACAATAAAAACTTACAGCAATGAAAAAGAATTTATCAATCATGGCACTTGCAATAGCGACAATGGTTGCGTTTGCAGGTTGCAGTACCACAAGCCAGGTGGAAGTGGCTAGTGGTGTCAATTTCACTATTTATAAAACATTTGGATGGGCCAACGACAATGGTGTAAAAAAATCCGGTCGTGTTGATAATGATATTATCGACAATAATATCAAGAACTCAGTTGGCTCTGAGCTGGAGAAAAAAGGCTGGCAGGAAACAGATGATCAACCGGATGTATTGCTGGATTATAACGTGATGGTGGAATCAGGCGTGCGGAAGAGAACTGAGCCGGTGTATGGTTATCCTTATTCCGGATATTATTATAGTCCCTGGCGGCGGCGGCTGGGATATTACTATAATCCCGCATTTTTTACCAGGTACCGCACATACAATGTACCATTTAAGGAAGGTACCCTTACAGTAAATATGATTGATGCAAAAACCAATAAACTAATCTGGCAGGGTTGGGCCAAAGGCGATGTCAGCAATACAACTGTTAGTTCCAAAGAAGCCGAAGCTGATGTGAAATCTATTTTCAAAAAACTTAATCTTCCAAACGATTAACCAGAATTTGAACCTGAGCCAGGGTAACGATGGAGAAATTAAACCTCATGCGGGATTTCTTCAGTCAAAAAATTACAAAACATGCATTTGTATTTGAACCGGGGCAACTCATTTTGAATGATCGGATCATTGAATCACTGAAGAAATACTTCATACAATGAAAAGCAACATGTTCTTTCCTTATTTCTATGATCGATATACAATTCTCAATTCAGGCCCCGTTGCCTGGAAATTATCTTAAGTCTGGCAGCTTCGATATTGTGAAAGAGCCATTGGCGGTTATCATAAAGAATAGATTTTATTGAACTAAAAAACAGATCATGGCAAAAATTCTTTGTGTACTATATGATGATCCTGTAACAGGATACCCGACAAATTCTATCCGGGATAGTATCCCGGAGCTGACGGGTTATCCGGGCGGTCAGACTTTGCCCAGTCCATCACATATTGACTTCACACCGGGGCAATTGCTTGGCAGCATTTCAGGAGAACATGGATTGCGCAAATTTCTTGAAAGCGAGGGACATGAATTTGTAGTGACTTCGGATAAGG
>JAATGW010000355.1 GCA_015654495.1 Chitinophagales bacterium | reverse complement strand
TGCCGGCGATGCAGGAGGGCGGAGTGGTTTCGGGTTTTGAAAAAATATTTAATAATGATTTGTGTCTAAAAAGCGCATTGAAAAAGTGGTGCAGTATGAGTGCAGCGTTTCTGATCTAATATTTTTTTACTTACGCTTGACAACCTTCACGCAGACATTAACTCCAGGATGTAATTCACTCCCTTTTCTTTTTACCAGTGATGATTTCTTTGGTCTCCTGCCAGCTATATGTTTTACTTTCCCCGTTTAACTTATTTTGCCTGCGCTGTTCATATAGTTTAAATTCTTCCTCACTAAATTCGTACTCAATATCATATTCGCCACTGTACTCGCTCGATATGGCATACATCAATTTGAGTAACTTGTCATCACATTTGTCTATATATTAATGCAATTTCTGGCGGGTTATTGAAGCCTGCATACTATTTTCATTGCCAGCAAATTTAGGTTTTAAAAATATTTGTCCAAAGCGGCAGTATTTCTTTAATATGGCATTCCAGAAGAATTCAGGTTCGGCCCCATCCGCGTCTTGTTGTTTCACAAAATGATTCAACGAGTTGAGTTCTTATTTTTTGGGGCAGAAGAAATAAATTTTAGATTTTGGGCGTGCCCCGCCTTCGCCGATAATTGCTTAGATTAAAAGTTCATGCCGGCTGCGGCGGGTCGGGCTGAACTTCGTTCGCAACCTTCGGTAACGCAACATTTAGTTGCCTTACCTTGGTTGTACTGCAAGTCCTCGGTCGCCTTTGCTGTATCAGATACAATGCTTTCTAAGATTACCGGCGCCCTGTGGGCTTGCCGTTGCAATCCCTCACGCATAGTCAAAGTCACGCTGTAGAATATCCGGGTTCCTGATGTCTGCTTGAGTTGGCTTTTAAAACCAGGACATAGCATTTCCGAATGATGAAAAGATACAGCAACAGATAAAACTATCAGGAGTTTTAGTTCCCGAAGTGTTGATACTTCTTCGGGATATCCGGTCAGGGTATTAGAGATAGATTTTGGACGATACTGCAGGGCCAGGGTGGGTATTTTAGCAGGATTTTTTGCCCTCTCTTGTTGTACATGGAAAATGATTACAGTACATTGAAATTATAAGTCATGTCTGAAGTCAGAGCTAAGCCTTTCTTAACTTGTTGCGCGGATGTTTGTATGTGTTATGTACGGCATATACAATCACATCTTCATTCAATATCTCATATACCACCACGTAAGGGAACTTTTCCAAACGCACATCCCGTAATATTTTCAGCGGATCTTCATCGATATAACTAAAGTAAGCCGGATGTTCAGCAAGGTCCTGGTATCATAGTGATTATATGTTTCTATTGTATCCTGGTGTGCTTCCTCTTTAATAATAACTGTAAAGGACATCCTATTTCTTTTGATTGCGGATGTCTTTTAATGATTCTTCCACAGTATATGACCTGCTTGTGCCTTTCAGATGATTATCCCTTCGCAGATGGAACATATTTATTTCTTCACTATTGTAATGCCAGTCGATCTCATCCTCCAGTAATACATAAATGGCCTGCAATTTCTGCTCATCTGCCACTTCAATGTACTGGTGTAGTTTATCCCGCAAAGATGCTGCTTTATCCATAGTTATGATCTTTCTCCAAATTTAGCTTTTTAAATATGTACATCCAAAGGGATAGTATTGTTTGACCGCTGTCTTTAACTATTCTACGTTGGTTCGTTTGTCAGCCCTGTAGCCGAAGGATACAGTGACCTGGAGGGGGTTGCACCAAATTGAGATCACACCTGATTTTTAATAAATTGCAATCTCATTCTGCCGGAGAATGGTCTGTGCATTCACTTTCATGGCCGGATAGCGTTTTTAAAGCTTCGTTTGATATGTATTGTTATTTCTTCCACCGTCATAGCGGCCCCATCTTCGCCATCGGGTATCCGCTTAGTCAGTCCGGGAGTACGTCTTCTACGAGGCCGGGCTGAACTTCGTTCGCAGCCTTCGGCAACGCAACATTTAGTTGCCTTGGCTCGGTTGTGCTGCAAGTCCTCGCCCGCCTGTGCTTTTGTATAATCAGTGCTGTCTCACATCTTCGGCGCCCTGTGGGCTTTCCGCTTCAATCCCTCACGCATAGTTACAGTCACTCAAACGAATAGGCGAAGTTAAATTACCTGTAGTGCAGTAGCCAAATATGTCAAAGAACTGTGCTGTATTGATCATCTTCTCTAGTCAATATCAGTACAATATATTAACGTTGGTCACGATATTTATTGATGAAAAAAACCCCAAAAACAACCTATCACCCCTTTCTGCTCGTTGCATTTTATCTCGACTTTCTTCCTGATGACCTGAAGTATACCATCCCACGATCAACACGGTTCGACTGGAAAAATAAAAACATCGAAACCACTTTTGGCTATCAATGGTGCTGCCAGCAGCAACTGCTTTTTCATACTTTACAACAGGTCGCTGTAAATAAAAAACTCATCAACATCAGTCGTGCTTTAATTCGGGTAATAGCTGTTCAGCATTTTATCAAAAAATATAAGAGCCAGATAAAAAGCAAACTGTTTAATTCAGCTGCGGTTGTTGTTAGAAATATTGAGAAGATAACCCATGTTTTAGGTAGTGAGTTAGCATTGAAATTTCTGCAGTTTTCTTGCCAGCAATATTATCAGCTTCGCAGCAAAGCCAGGTGTGCAAAATCAGCATTAAATCTTTGCCTGGTTAAGCATCCGGCACAGTTGTTATCAACAGAAGTCCGAGCCATTAAAACTTATTGTGAGGATGGGCGTTTCCTTCACTGGCCATTGGCCTCGGTATATTTTCAGATGATTCGTGATAAAGCGGCACGTTTGCATCAGAGCACTTTTTATAAGTATGCCGGGTTATTAAATCTTCAGAGAATAAAAGCTTGTCATCGCCGCAAAAACCACCAAACCGGAATCAGGGCCGAAAGAGATTTACAATTGCTGCATGCCGACGTTACCGTTTTTAAACCCCTTGATCAGACCAAAGCATTTATCTACATTGTTCAGGATAATTTTTCAAGAGCTATTCTCGATTATGCTATCTCCCTCGAATGTAGAGCACGGACCATGATGGAGCTGATCCGCAGTGTGCATAGCCGTTACCTGCAACCGGCCACTCTCTCATATTGTCAGCTAATGACTGATGACGGAAGTGAAAACTATGGATCGGTGAAAGACTTTATTGGTTCGTCTGAAAATCCAACCATACAACACATCATTGCGCAGAAAGACATTGAATACTCCAACTCCATGGTGGAAGCTGCTCACAAGAATCTAAAATATCGTTTTCTTTACCATAAAAACATCCCTGATTATAAAGCGCTTTGCGAGTATCTTCCACAGGCTGTTGAAGATTATAACAACCGGCCACATGCGGTGCTCGATGGTTTAACTCCCTTAGAAGTACTCAATGGTGCTACCGTAAATACAACCTTACTCTCAACTGAAATGAAAGCAGCTCAACAGGCAAGGTTAACTGCTAACAAAGCTCAGCAGTGCTGCGGATATAGTTTCTGAATATCAAAGAACTGCTGGTTATACCTTAATACCTTTTTTCTGAATAACAATCTTCGTTTTATTCTTTCGCTTTCCTTTTAAACCCTTCGTTTATCTCATTTTTTTCTGCTCTGTCACGAATTTTTGCAAGCTTTTGTTTTTCAATTCTGTCCGGATATCCGGACGGTTTATTATAGAAAGATCATAGAGGTTGCGTCGGACAGTTTATTATAGAAAGACCATAGACGTTGCCCGGCTGTTTATTTGTTTAAAAGAATTTCTTCAAGTTCTTTTTCAAAAAGAAATCTGTCTTTAACTAACTAAGCAGATTTTTTTTTGCCTACATAAAAGGCATTAACTGTATAAGCATCTTTGCTTTTATACTTTTCGAACGTCAAAATCCTATTAAAATAAATTCGGTTTTTACTAGTGTCAATTTTTGTTGAAGGCAACTCCTCATACAAAGTATCATAGTCGCCCTTTTCATTTTTTTGTAAAAAATTTATCCAATAATCTCCTGCAAAAAAAGAATAAGGGGTTCTTAAACTACCATTCACAGGTATATCCACCTGATACTAATCATACTTTTTGCTATCACTAT
>JAATGW010000330.1 GCA_015654495.1 Chitinophagales bacterium | reverse complement strand
TTTCAGTTTCTGCCAGGCATCAGAACCGATCTTGTTCACTTTGGGAACATGCCCTTCCTTGCCTGTATACCTGCTGATCTTATGCAGGGAATTGATATTGACATACAGGATGTCATTGTCTTTGTAAAGAATTCTGACCGCTTCCTGGTACCTGCCGCCAATGTCCATCTTCTGCAGGCCACTGTACACACCAACTCCGTGATCTATATGCACCACATAATCTCCCGGCTGCAATTCTTTCAGCGCACGGATTGTAAGAGCTTTGCTTTTATTATATGCCTGCTTGACTTTATACTTATGATAGCGTTGAAATACCTGGTGATCCGTATAACAAACCAGCTTTAAATCCTCATCTATAAATCCTTCATGTATGGCAACGGGTACCGGTGTGAAATTAATCTGCTGATTGAGGTCAGTGAAAATACTATGCAGCCTTTCGAGCTGCTTTGGATTTTCAGCGAATATGAATGTGGCGAATTTTTTTGCTTCCCACGATTTCAGATCGCGTATCAGTAAATCGAACTGTCGGTTGAAAGCAGGCTGCAGCTTTGTATGGAACTCATACTGCCTGGTTACGCCCGGTAAAGTTGACGCATAACCGAATTCAATTACATGCTTCTTCAGAATCAATTCAAGCAATAACTTTGTTTCAACCAGGTCTTTCTCACCAAATTCAGTCCTTATCCCGTCTTCATCGTTCTGCTCTTCTTTTTTTCCATCACGCCTTTGCAGATAAAGATCCAGGTCTTCCTGCTGATCCAGCATCCTCTCCCTGAGGATATTCCAGTCGCTCAGCCAGATAGCCGTATTGTCAGGCAAAAATTCAGGAAGCGATATTTTGTCGGAATGATCAATATTAATTTCAATATTGGGAATGATATTTACCTGAAGTAATTTTCTTTCACTCAGCTGTGATTCCGGATCAAAAATGCGGATTGAATCAACCTCATTTCCGAATAGCTCAACGCGGTAAGGCTTTTCATTCCCGAAAGAATAAATATCAAGAATTCCCCCCCGCATAGCAAACTGCCCGGGTTCGTATACAAAATCAGTACGCTCAAATCCATAACCCACGAACTTTTCCATCAACTCATCAACATTGAGTGTATCGTTTGTTTTAATGCTGATGATATGACCTGTAAGCGTTTTTGGAACCACGACTTTTTCCTGAATTGCTTCAGGATAGCTCACCATGATTTTACGGTTACCACCGCCTGCAAACCTGGTGAGGGCTTCAGTACGCAACATCACATGGCTGCTGTTCAGTGCACTGAAATCCTTTCTTTTTTTAAATGAAGATGGAAAATAAAAGAGGTCGACAGGATTGATCAGGCTTTCCAGTGAATTATGGAAATAGGCCGCTTCTTCTGCACTGTCGAGAATGATCAGGTGATTTACGGGATGATGCTCCGGTTGGCTATATACACCCGAAAAGCTAAAGGAAGCAGCACTGCCGATCAGGTTTTTCAGGTAGATTCTGGCTGGTTGGGGCAATAAGATTTCTTCCGCAATTGATTTTATGCGGCTATCAGACTGATATTTTTCCAGCAAGGTCTCCAGGTTCATTCTCGCTCAGGCCCGGAACTGGTTTAAAAGTTCCGGAATAATTTCCCTTCTTTCAGAATCGGCAAAGATACGGCTTGCCGGCTTAAATTCAACTCCTGTTTGATATCAATCCTGAAATCTGAAAATTCAAAATAGCTGCCCCGCATCTGATTCCGATTTCCCGCTTAATTTCGCGGAAACCATTTGAATGAACCCTCCTCCCTGGAGAAAAGGCGAGATAGTCCGTATCGAAAAAGAAGCAGATCAGACGCATCTGTTCCGGATCCGCATACCGGAACTTGAAAAATTTGAATTTATCCCGGGTCAGCATATTACACTCGAACTTCCGATTAGCGAAAAACAATCTAAACGTCTCAGAAGTTTTTCCATAGCCTCATGGCCCGACGACTCCAATATTTTTGAATTGATTATTGTGCACAGTGAGGACAAAGCAAGTACAAATTATCTTTTTACGGAATTGAAACCCGGCGACGAGATCAAACTGCGCGGACCTCAGGGAAGGTTTATATTACCAGCGACGCTTGATAAGGATATCTTCTTTATCTGCACCGGAACCGGGATTGCTCCTTTCCGGAGCATGCTTCATTATATAATCCGGAATAATAAGCCACATAAGAATATCTACCTGATTTCAGGTACCCGTACCAGCGGCCACCTGCTTTTTCATAATGAATTTCAAAAACTTTCAGAAGACCTGCCTTTGTTTCACTATATGCCTGTATTATCGCGTGAAGAATGGGCAGGTGAAAAAGGCTATGTACACCAGGTTTACAAACGCCTGGCAAAATCAGGACAGCCGGCGTATTTTTATCTGTGTGGCTGGAAAAAAATGATCGAAGAAGCAGAAAAACATATCCTCTAACTTGGTTATGATAAAAAGGACATACACCATGAAATGTATGGCTGACAACTCAATGCTCATAAAAGAATATACACACATTGTTCATCATTTCTAAAATTGCCGGCTATCTTCTTCAACCCATTATCTGGGTTTTAATTTTATTGATCTGGGCCTGGTTCGCAAAAAATCCGAAGACAAAAAAACGTGTGATCGGTTTCACAATAATCGTGATGATCTTTTTTTCAAATCCATGGATCATTACGAATCTCATGGTAAGATACCAAGCTAAACCAGTGGAGTTGCAAGCCGGGAAACAGTATCAAACCGGTATCCTGCTGGGCGGATTGATGAGCTACGACGAAGCGGGCAAACAGGCTTACTTCAATATTTCATCCGACAGATTTATTCAGACCGTCAGGTTATACAAACTTGGCCATATCGATAAAATTATCGTGAGCGGCGGTAATGGTTCAATAAAAAATAATCCATTCCGCGAGGCAGACTATATCAGGAAAAACCTGCTGGATGTCGGCATTCCCGACTCTGTTATTTTTATAGAAAGAAATTCCAGAAACACAATTGAAAACGGCTTATATACAAAACAGCTGGCCGACAGTATACAGCAACGTGACACCGCACTCCTGATCACATCTGCATTCCATATTCCAAGGGCGATGAAAATTTTCAATAAATCCGGATTGAAAGTGAAAGCCTATCCCTGCTCCTTTCTTGTTTTACCTTCAGATGGACAATTTGGTTCAGGCAGCCTCATTCCAACAATGACTGCATTTGATTTCTGGCAGATATATTTACGTGAACTGATTGGGAGATTGAAATCCTGATTAAACTATTTTAATTTTTCGAGAACCAGTTCTTTCAGTTTTGCAATTGGGATCCTTTCCTGCGTCATCGTATCCCGATACCGGATCGTTACCGTTTGATCTTCTTTCGTCTGGTGATCTATTGTGATACAGAACGGCGTTCCCAATGCATCCATCCGGCGGTAGCGTTTACCGATCGTATCTTTCTCTTCATAAAAACAATAAAAATCACTGCGGCAATCGAGCATTATTTCCCTTGCAATTTCCGGCAATCCCTCCCTTTTCAGCAGAGGTAAAATAGCCAGTTTTATAGGAGCGAGTTTGGGTGGCAATTTCAACACAACGCGGCTATCTTCTTTTCCATCCTCCTTTGTCCATTTTTCTTCAGTATATGCATATGATAATGAAAGCAGAAACATGCGGTCGAGACCTATGGATGTTTCAATCACATAGGGTACATAATTCTGATTGAGTTCATTATCGAAATACTGGAGTTTTTTACCGCTGTACTTCTGATGGCTTGACAGGTCGTGATCGGTTCTTGAATGTATACCTTCCACTTCTTTCCAGCCTATCGGAAACGCATATTCTATATCTACTGCGGCATCCGCATAAAATGCCAGTTTCACATGGTCGTGAAAACGGTAATTTTCTGCCGGAAAACCCAGGCCAACATGCCATTTCAATCGTTCGGCTTTCCAATATTCATACCATTCTTTTTGGGTGCCGGGGCGTATGAAGAATTGCATTTCCATTTGTTCAAACTCCCGCATGCGGAAAATGAACTGGCGGGCAACGATTTCATTCCGGAAGGCTTTACCTACCTGGGCAATTCCAAAGGGGATTTTCAGCCTGGCTGTTTTCTGAACATTCAGGAAATTTACAAATATGCCCTGAGCAGTTTCAGGACGCAGGTATATTTCGTTTGCTTCATCGGCTACGGAACCAATCTGGGTTGAAAACATCAGGTTGAACTGACGTACATCAGTCCAATTGCTGGTATTACTTACACCACATTTTATATTATTTCTTTCGATGAGTAACTTCAAACCGCTGAAATCGTCCGCCGCAATAAACCTTTCCATATCTGCAATCAGCATATCTGCTTCCTCAGATTTTCCTTCGGCACTCAATTTTTCCGCGTATGCTTCTATCAGATGATCGACACGGTAGCGCTTTTTGCTATCCTTATTGTCGATCATCGGGTCACTGCAATAGTCGACATGCCCAGAGGCTTTCCCGGTTGTAGGATGCGTCAAAATCGCGGCATCGATCCCAACAAAATTATCCTGCCTCCGCGTCATTTCA
>JAATGW010000120.1 GCA_015654495.1 Chitinophagales bacterium | reverse complement strand
CCGTCCGCCGCAGGCAGATAAGTTAACTTCGCGCATCCGCCTTTGGCGGACAATAACTAATACCGGTATCAATCACAACAAAAATAACTCTGGCAGCAGGCGTTTCCAAGGGTAAAACATCAGCTAATGGAGAGGAAATAACAGCTGGAGGAAGATAAAAACACCAAAGAGGACTATAACAACTGTGCAATTCTATTATCACAGAATGTCGATTCAGCATTAGCTTCAGAACAAAACTGATTTATTATGTGCAAGGCCTTTTAACCAAATCCTTTAAAATCCTCACACTTCGTTCTGAAGTATTTATGAAGTCCAGCCTGAATTTTCTAAAAGAAGAATGAGATACCAACCTTTCCCAAAACACCTCCGAGGTCTAGTCTTTCTTCAACACCAGCTTTGCCTGAGAAAAATTATACGCCGCATCCAGCACCGCCACGATATCAGACCAGCGGGCAGTTTCAAAATGACCCTTCTTATAAATCTTTTTTACGTCGATCACCAGATTTCCACCTTCAACAATGGCAGTACTTGTAAAACTTCCACATTCATTATCCACTTTACGGTTCAGGTTTTCCAATCCTTTTACGGAATAGCCAACCGGTACAGGCATCAGGATATGCCAGCTTAAAGTTCTTGCATAACGTACATCGATCGGCAAGGTCCTTGTACGCTCTTCCGTTCTGATTCGTGAATGTGAGCCTATAAAAGCAGGCAGTGAAATGACAACATCATTTCCTGCAACTGCAGTCATTTCGCCCACTGTAAAATCTTCTGAATATTTAATCGCTCTTTTCTTATAACTTCTTCCATCTGAAGCCAGTCTGAAATTTGCATACTTCTACACTTTTACCCCATACTCATTTTCTGCAAGTTCTTTCATCACCTTTGGCTTCTCTTCCTTCCATTCTTTTTTTTCTTTATTGAATTCTTCCCTCGCGGTTTCCATATCACGTTCATTCAGTTGTTCGAACATGCCCGTACCGTCGTAATTGCGATAGTCTGTCTCCATATACGGGGTGAAACTTAACACATCATCGATCACATCATCTTTTACAAGACCGTTTACTTCTACAGTTTTGTTTACCACTATATTCACATTATCCGGCGTAAGTGAAGCATTGACCAATGTTGCGATGCTGTTGGCAGTTGTATCAGATACAGGGATCACATCGCTCACCGCCGTTTTCTCATCATTGTATTTAAACCTGACGCTTGCATTGCCACCGAGGTAAACAGGTATTTCTTCGGGATTCAGGTGCTCGTTTGGATTGCAATAAAATTTCCCTTTGTATTTGATCAGCCAGGCAACTTCCTGTGTGAATGCAACATTTCCCAACTGGGTACGAAAATTAGAAGTGCTCACTACAATTTCATGATCGATCTTTCTTTTCTCAAGAAGTCCTGAAAAAACTTTTGCGAATGCAAAATCACTCCAGCTGCTGTACATGGTGGATCCACGCAAAGTATAATAAGCTTTTCTCACATACTCATCATCCGCATCTTCTGTAATGCCACGCTTCTTTAAAGTTTTATAAATCGAAGAAACCGAGTTGTCGATTGATCCCCGTAGTCCTTCGGTATAATCCCCGGTGGATTGCAATTTTGCAGAATTGAACCAGAAGATTTTCACTTTGGTACTAAGCTGATCAGCCGTCATTTCTTTTTTCATTTCTTCCTCACTGCTGAACCATACAAAATTTTTACTGCTGTTCCTTGCATAGATCACCTGGAATTTAACTGAGGGTTGCTCAACAAATTCATTCACAAATCTTGTATCAGTAAGCTTTTCCCTGTTATTATCAACCCAGCGGTACACTTTCTTACCTGATGTCCCGGTCTGTGAAAAATCCGGCGCACCTTTCAGACTCTTATATCCAATAAAATATTTTTCATCTTCGGTCATTACCTCAATGATCTGTTTGCTAACCGGTAATTCGCGGTTGCAGATATAATATACAGGCTCAAATTCCTTATAGTTGGGATTGTGCGTATATTCCTGGGTGTTATAGTTTTTAAACTCATATTCGATGATATCCCCTTCTTCGAGATCAGGAATAGCAAGCTTAAAAAACGCAGGGCGATAATAAGTGCTTGTTCTTCCATCAGTATAACTGCGAAAAACGCCGGGAACTGATTTTACGTCTTCAACTTTTACCGCATCTTCCAGGCTTACTGGTTGACTGGCACCATCTTTCTTGATAACGCGGGCAGCAAATGCATCACCTTCAGCACTGAATCTGAAATAGAGAATGGAGTATTGTGCGATGGCGAATTTATCTCTCAGAAGTATTTTTCTGCGTTCACTTTCCTCTACCAGAATTTTAGTTTCATTTTTTGCATTTGCAAAATAAACCGATGCTCCCATTGTAGGTAAAGCAAGGAAGGCGCCCAGCAGATTCCTGCCGATTCTTTTGCCCACACTTAGTCCCTTTTTATCGAAACTGAACTGTGTTTTCTGGCAGAGAATAACTGCACTTTCATTCTCCCATTTTGATTCAGAAGCTGATGTAAAATCCGCATCATCACTCAACAACTTATTTTCCTTCGCATACTTTGTAATCAGCTCGATCTGCTTTGAGTTAATTCTCTGCTGTGCGAACAATCCGGTGCCGGATAGCAGTAATAAAATGATTAGATACCTTTTCATATTCACGGTATAGAGTTAGCCAGGTTATGGTAATTGAATTGTGATATTATTCCTGTTGAATTCGCGGATTTTTGCTACGAATCCTTTCCAGTTCTCGAAATCCGTTTTGTAAATAACCGGTGAATTCAATTGAAATGATTTTTTAAGTACAATGGTATTTCCTGTACTGATATATTCGGCATCCATACTATTGGTTTGAAAACTTGCCTGGAATTTTGCAGGAAGGCTTTGAGCCCTTGCATTGGCCGGTAACTGGAGCGTTATTTCATGCTTTGCAAGGTAAACATTGTCAAGATCGTATGGATTTTCCCTGTCATTATCCGGAGCTACATTTACTATCGAAGCAGGTACAAAATCAATACTGGTATAACAGATTTTGTCAACCATCGTTACGCGGTTGCTGATCTCAAGATCACCTTCAATGGTTATAGGGATATCCCGGTTATTAAAATCTGAATTCTTTACATTGGTGGCTTCCGCATTATTGATGCTCAGTTCTACAAGCGCTTTTATAAATTTTTTCCGCTTATCTGCAGGGATCCCGTTATATACATTGTGAAAATAATTTTTTGCTTCACCATCAAACGTAAGAATAACTTTGCCGCTGATCTTATCATCCTTTAATGTAAAATTTGCCTTTGTCAGCATCAGGTTGTCCTCCATTGTTGCGGCGGGAACGGTCTCGACTTTGTATTTGTCTCCATCCTGAACCAGAACACTTTTACCCTGTATGCGATAAGCATTTCTGCCAAACTGCGCAAACTTTTCGGTGCCGTCGAGGAAATAGACTTTCCCATTCAAATACATAACCGTGATCGCATGATTGTCCACACAAAGGGATTGAATTTCTTTACGATCATATGGAATATCGCGGGTTCCAACCCATGCAAAATGGGCATCATACCCTGCGATTTTCAGCATTTCCGTCAGCAGGTTCGCCATCCCTTTACAATCGCCGTATTTGTTTTTAAATACTTCCTGTACCGTTTGCGGAACAAAACCCGAATAGCCTTCTTCAAAGGCGATATACCTGATGTTGTCCTGTACCCAATAATATAAAGCCTTGATTTTTTCTTCGTCGCCGGTTTTGCCTGCAGTAAGCTGCGAAACCTGGGCCTTGATAGCTTCGGTATTGTTTTCCGCTTTTTTATAAAGGAAATTGTACCAGCTGTACATATCGTCAAGGGTCTTAAATCCATTATAGCTTTTCTGATTCACAGTATAGCTGCGTACAGTCAGTACAAGATGCGGCAGGTAATAAGGCCTTCCGAGTGAAGCAGGTTCCTGCTTCACTGCGGAAATGTTCTCCATCGTATAGGTATAAGTTGTAAAGTCTTTTTCCTTCTTTACTTCTTTTTTGATCTTATAGGCCGCCGTGAAATTTTTTTCGATGATATCAAATTGCAGCCAGGAGGGAACCTTAAAAGTTACGGTATGTTTCAGCACAGGGATGCCATGGTGAAAGAAGATACGGGTAAGGTATTTGGCGTCCATATAGTCGTAGTTATAACTGAACTTACAACGCTGACCTGTTTCCTCCGCCTGGAAACCGTATACCATTCCATAATTATCATCCAGAAAAATACTCTCGTCTGTCAGCGAGACCTTCTGAGGTGGATAACGCTGGCTACGAAAACTGTTTTTATAAAAAATTTTGAAATCATAATCATCCAGTTTCATGAACTGGTTATAGGGAAGCATATATCCTACATAAGCCTTGTTTTCCATCGCTACCATTTCCACAGTACCGTCTTCTTCGGCAATTACCACCGGCGATCCCGTAATACCATTGGCTGTTCCGAAGCTAAATGACTGGGAAATTATGGCTGCACCATACCTGGCTTTCTTATTCAGTTTCTTTAAAGATCCAGATTGTGCAAGACCTTCATCATCGGCATTCTGCATTTGTGCAAAAGAGAAAGCGACTGAAAAAACGCATAGAGAGAAGCAAAACAGTTTTTTTTTCATGGGTCAGGTTTGTAAGCTCTTGCCAAAGTTTTCTCTTAAAAAGGTTTCAGTAAAACGTTTTCAAACTTAATATGTTTTTCGTAAACCGTAAAAAATCAGATTATATTTTTTAAAAGATAAAGAACTGATTTCCAGTATACAGGAGCGTTAAACCGCCAGGCATTGGCGTTGACTGGTTCTTTGCCATCAATATCAGGCTTATTCATATGTAAAAAAAATATTATCAACCGGATATCCCGGGTATTGAAGCACTCATTTTCCCACCTGTCAAAAAATTAAAAATCTGAACCTATTTTTACGGAATCAGCTTATCAATTAACAGAGAAACCTTATGAGTGCCATGAAACCAGTTTTAACCTTTGTACTTAGTCTTTTGATCACGGCAGGTTATGCACAAACAGAAGAACAAAAAGACAGTATCGCCAGAAATCTTGCGCCGGTCGAAAACAAAGCGATAATTTATGTGATCAGACCTACATCCTTCGGCTTCGCTATAAAAATGAGTGTACATTATGATAGCACCCTCATGGGTACAACCCGTGCAAACACCTATCTCTATGCCGTTGTAGATCCAGGCACCTATACCATAAAATCCAAAGCAGAAAACAAAGCAGAACTGCCATTGACTGTAGAAGCCGGAAAGATTTACTATGTAGAGCAAGCTGTAAAAATGGGTGTAGTGTATGCGCGAGCTAAGTTGCTGGAAGTTGATGAAGAAAAGGGAAGAAAATTTATGAAACAATG
>JAATGW010000348.1 GCA_015654495.1 Chitinophagales bacterium | reverse complement strand
TGCAGGAAGTGAATAATAAGCTGGGGGCGTTGAAGAAGGGGGTGCAGGCGGCGTCGGAAATTTGAGTCGGGAGACGGGAGTCGGGAGTCTGGAGTCGGGAGCCTGGACACTGGGGGCTGGTAGCTGGGGTCTGGAGGCAACAGCAGGAAGTGTGAAGGCAATAGGAAACAGCATGCGTTTGGTGAATTGAAGCGTAAGGTTACTGTTACTGTTTCTGTTTCTCTTTCTCTTTCTCTTTCTCACGGCTATGCCTTTGAGAAAAAATAGATTTTCAAAATTTGTAAATGATCAATAGTGCGAATACTGGTTTTTGATAATTACGATTCCTTTACCTACAACCTGGTACACCTGGTAGAAAAAATTCTTCACCAGAAAACCGAGGTATTCAGAAATGATGAGATTGAGTTAGAAGCTGTAAAAGAATATGATAAAATTATTCTTTCTCCGGGACCTGGAATACCGGAAGAAGCCGGACTTCTTCTTCCCCTGATAAAAATGTATGCGCCAACCAAATCCATACTGGGCGTGTGTTTGGGGCATCAGGCGATAGGTGAGGCCTTTGGTTCGCAGCTGGTAAATCTGAGCTCCGTTTTTCACGGCGTCGCTACTCCCATTCAGCTGAAATCAGAATTGACGAAAGGCCGGTTTCACAATGATTGGTTTTCAGAATTGCCCGAAACAGTTGAAGTAGGCAGGTACCATAGTTGGGTGGTTGAAAAGAACAACCTGCCGCCGGAACTTGAAGTGACCGCAACAGATGCCAATGGATATATCATGGCTTTGCGGCATAAGAACTTTGATGTACAGGGCGTACAGTTTCATCCCGAAAGTGTTCTAACACCGATGGGTGAAAAAATAATGCGCAACTGGCTGGCAAACTGATTAGGAAAGATTGTATTGAGCGATAACATTTTTTATGCGGAAAATTCTTCAGTTTCTTTTCGAACACAATACGCTTCCGAGATCACAGGCTTATGAGGTGATGCTGAATATCGGGCGTGGAGTTTATAATGAACATGAAATCACTTCGTTCATGACGGTCTACCTTATGCGAAGTATTACCATCGCCGAATTACAGGGATTCCGGGATGCATTACTTGAACTTTGTATACCGGTGGCATTGGACCAGGATGTGATTGACATTGTTGGTACCGGAGGTGATGGCAAGAATACCTTTAATATCTCGACACTGGCTTGCTTTATAGTTGCAGGTACGGGTCAACAGGTAGCAAAACATGGCAATTACGGAGCATCTTCCATCAGCGGTGCTTCGAATGTGATGGAGAAAATCGGGTATCGTTTCAAGAACAATGTAGAAGATCTGAAAAAAGAACTGGACGCAACCAATATCTGCTTTATGCATGCACCACTTTTTCATCCTGCGCTGAAAGCGGTTGCGCCTATACGTAAGAACCTGGGAGTCCGTACTTTTTTCAATATGCTGGGCCCGATGGTAAATCCGGCATCACCTGCATTTCAGCTCGTAGGGGTTTATAGTCTCGAAATGGCCAGGCTTTATAATTACCTGCTGCAGGAAACCGGGAAAGCATTCACTATTATACATAGCCTTGATGGTTACGATGAAATTTCACTCACCAACGACACCCGTGTTATTACAAGGGAAGGTGATCGTATCTTAACACCTGAAAAGCTTGGGAAAAGAATGGTTAGTGCTGCAGATATTGCCGGTGGGGAAACTGCAGAAGAGGCTGCGGAGTTATTTATCAATATTCTGAAAGGGAAGGGCAGCTGGGCGCAGAACGCGGTAGTACTGGCGAACGCTGCAATGGCGTTGCATTGTACCGGAAAATTCAGTACCTATGAAGATGCATATACGGAAGCCGTGGAAAGCCTTGATGAGGGGAAAGCCTATGCTACCCTGCAACAATTGATTCAAATGCAATAGTACCCATACATGGATATACTTAAAAAAATTATAGAAGCAAAAAGGAAAGAGCTCCGGGGTCTTAAGCAGAAAAAGCCGGTATCTCTGCTTGAGCGGATGCCTGCATTTCAAAGCCCGGTTATTTCTCTGGAAGAAAGATTCCGGAAAGGCGGGAGCAATGGCATTATTGCGGAATTTAAACGCAGGTCACCATCAAAGGGAATAATCAATGATGTGGCTTCCGTGACTGAAGTAGTGAGTGCCTATCAGCAATTTGGTGCCGCGGCAGTTTCGGTGCTGACGGATAAAGAATTTTTCGGAGGTTCTTCTGAAGACCTTATAGCTGCAAGATCCGTATTGCAGATTCCTTTATTGAGGAAAGAATTTATCATTGATGAATACCAGGTAATTGAAGCAAAAGCAATGGGAGCAGATCTTATCCTGCTGATCGCAGCCTGTCTCACAAAGGAAGAGGTCTGGAAATTAAGCAGAACTGCTGTGGGCCTGGGCATGGAAGTATTGCTTGAATTGCATGATGAAAAGGAGCTCGAACATATTTGTACTGACACTGTACATATCGGCATAAACAACCGGAACCTGAACAGTTTTTCCGTTGACATTGAACGTAGCCTTTTGATGGCAGAAAAAATTCCCTCCGAAAAATTCAGAATTGCAGAAAGTGGTATCAGCCGTCCTGAACAAATCGGCGTATTCAGCAAACATGGATATGACGGATTCCTGATAGGAGAGAATTTTATGAAAGAAGAAAATCCAGGCGAGGCATTCCGGAATTTTGCAGGTCAGATAAAAGAGGTTTTACAATGAGGGTTAAGGTATGCGGGATGACCAGTCTGCAGCAGGTACATGCACTGGAAGAAGCCGGAATTTCGTTTGCAGGATTTATTTTTTATCCGAAGTCGCCAAGATTTGTAATCAGGTCTGGTTTGCAACCTTCGGATCTGAAACGGGAACGGATCAATATCAATCGCGTTGGTGTATTTGTAAATGCTACTGCACATGAAATTCTGCGAACGGTGGATGAATGGCGCCTTCATATGGTTCAGCTGCATGGTGATGAGTCGCCGAAATTTTGTGAGACTATCAGCAATCATATTACAACGATCAAAGCCTTCAGAATGAGCCCCGGTGATAATGTCGGGTGGAAAATCCGGCCTTACCAGGAAATAGTTGACATGTTTTTATTTGATGCTGTCGGCGTTGGTTATGGTGGAACCGGTCAGCAGTTCGACTGGAATATGTTGCAGGGCATTAATATTGGTAAACCGTTTTTCTTAAGCGGAGGCATTGGTCCGGATCATGTGCCTGCAGTGAAAAAGTTCTCGGCTGAAAATCCGGATTTGTTTGCTGTAGACATCAACAGCAAATTTGAAGTTTCACCCGGAATAAAGGACCTGGAGAAAATCCGGCGGTTCAAACTTGATCTTGAAAGTATATGAATAATGAAATCATCATAAGGGATGCATTGCTGAGCGATCTGCCGGAAATGCTGGAGATATACAACGACATTATCTTAAATACAACCGCCATTTATGATTATGAGCCGCATACCCTGGAAATGAGAACGAATTGGTTTAACGACAGAATGCAGCAGCAATTACCCGTGATCGTAGCCACAGGCGCAGATGAAATTGTAGGTTTTGGATCCTTTGGATTATTCAGGGCCTGGGCCGCATACAAGTTCTCGGTTGAGCATTCGGTTTATGTAAAAAATAATCAACGCGGTAAGGGAATCGGCAAATTAATTCTGCAACAACTGATAGTTGAAGCAGAAAATAGAAATTTTCATACCATGCTTGCCGGTATAGATGCATCCAATGATGCCAGTATTCGCCTGCACGAACAGCTTGGATTCAAAGAAGTTGGCCATTTCAAAGAAGTAGGTTACAAATTCGACAGGTGGCTGGATCTGAAATTCCATCAGCTGATTTTGAAAACATCAAACCAATAAAATCGCTTAGTATTAAATGGGAGTAATATGGAAACGGTGAATGAAAAAATAATAAAATGGAATCAGCCTGACGAGTCGGGGTATTATGGCGAATTCGGAGGTGCTTTCATACCGGAAATGCTCTACCGGAATGTGGAGGAATTACGCGAACATTATCTGGGCATAATGAGCGATCCTGCATTTATATCGGAATTTCAGCATTTGCTTCGTGACTATGCCGGCCGGCCAACTCCTTTGTTTTTTGCTGAGCGACTGAGTGAAAAATACAATACGCAGGTATACCTCAAACGCGAAGACCTTTGCCATACGGGAGCACATAAAATAAATAACACGATCGGTCAGATCTTACTCGCCATCCGTCGCGGCAAAAAAAGAATTATTGCGGAGACCGGAGCTGGCCAGCACGGAGTAGCTACAGCTACCGTATGTGCTTTGAAAGGACTGGAATGCATCGTGTACATGGGCGAAAAAGACATTGAACGCCAGGCGCCGAATGTTGCACGTATGAAAATGATGGGAGCGACCGTAATTCCTGCAGTTAGCGGAAGCAAAACTTTAAAGGATGCAACAAACGAAGCGATCCGCGACTGGATCAATCATCCGGAGGATACGCATTATATTATTGGCAGTGTGGTAGGGCCGCATCCTTATCCTGATATGGTTGCGCGTTTCCAGAGTGTGATCAGTGAAGAAATGAAAAAACAACTGACTGATCAGACCGGGAAATCGCTCCCTGACCGGGTTATAGCCTGTGTTGGTGGTGGCAGTAATGCTGCAGGTGCTTTCTTTCATTTTCTTGATGAACCGGAAGTTGAGCTTATTGCTGTAGAGGCCGCAGGCGAAGGAATAAATTCCGGTAAATCAGCAGCAACAACAGCGCTTGGGAGACAGGGAATTCTTCATGGTAGTATGAGTCTTGTGATGCAGACTGAAGACGGACAGGTGGTTGAGCCGCACAGTATTTCTGCCGGACTGGATTACCCGGGTATCGGACCCATGCATGCCGATCTTTTCAGGCGTGGTCGAGCAAAATTTATGAGTGCAACTGATGATGAAGCATTACAGGCAGGATTTGAACTGGCAAAACTCGAAGGCATTATTCCGGCCCTCGAAACCGCTCATGCTTTATCTGTTCTTGGTAAAATTGAATCCGTTCCTGATGAAAGAACCGTGATCTGCCTTAGCGGCAGGGGAGATAAAGACCTTGCTACCTATATGAAAAACATGGAGTTGAAATAAGTATTTGAATTGAAACACATGAAACGGATTAAAGAACTTTTCGAAAGCAAAAAACAGAATATACTTAATGTGTATTGTACTGCAGGTTATCCTGAACTGAATAGTACACTGGGAGTGATGAAAGCATTGCAGGACAATGGCGTCGATATTATCGAACTCGGAATGCCTTACAGTGATCCATTAGCTGATGGTCCGGTAATCCAGGCCAGTTCTTTAGTGGCATTGGAAAATGGTATGACTTTAAAAGAATTGTTTAAGCAATTGAAAGGCTTTCGCGAAAATATATCTATACCTGTTGTACTGATGGGATATTTGAATACCGTAATTCAATATGGCTTTGAAAAATTTTGTACAGATGCTGCTGCCACAGGAATTGATGGATTAATTCTTCCCGATTTGCCGATGCGTGAATATGATTCATATTATGGTAAAATCATCCGTAATAATAACCTTGATTTTATTTTCCTGGTGACACCTGAAACCAGTGAAGAAAGAGTACATGAACTGGATAAGAGGAGTAGTGGCTTTATATACGCCGTCTCGTCTTCCTCAACAACAGGATCGGAAAAAAATATGAACGAGGTGGAAGACTACCTGAAAAGACTTGAAGGATACAAACTGAAAAATCCCATTCTTGTCGGGTTCGGAATAAAAGATAAGAAAAGTTTTCGGAGCGCATGTACACATGCGAATGGTGCAATCATAGGATCTGCCTATATCAGGGCATTGGTTGAAAATAAAGACATAGCAGCAGCAACGAGGGATTTTTTAACGCCTGTTTTAAATTGAGGAGCTGATGAGCACTGTTGTAATAAAATACAATGCCGGAAATATTCAGTCGGTTTTGTATGCGCTTGAACGTGCAGGCGTATCAGCAACTGTAACTGACGATCCCGAAGAGATCAGAACTGCGGATAAAGTTATTTTCCCCGGTGTTGGTGAAGCATCTTCAGCCATGCATTATCTTAAGCAAAGAAAACTGGACCTGCTGATCAGGGATTTAAAACAACCAGTACTTGGTATTTGTCTTGGAATGCAGCTGATGTGCAATCATTCAGAAGAAAATAATACTGATTGTATCGGAATATTCGATGTTAAGGTTAAGAAATTCGTTGCTGAAAAAAAATCATTTAAAATACCTCAGATTGGATGGAATACAATCAGCGATTTAAGAACTGAGTTGTTTAAAAATGTTTCAGAAAACAGTTATTGTTATTTTGTCCATAGTTATTTTGCTTCCAGGGGTTCTGATACAATAGCTGTAACCGATTACACTTTACCCTATAGTTCCGCTTTGCGTCGGGGTAATTTTTTTGGGGTCCAGTTTCATCCTGAAAAAAGTGCAGACACCGGTGCAAAAATTCTCAATAATTTTTTAAGTCTTTAGTTGTATGGAAATAATTCCGGCCATTGACATCATCGGCGGTAAATGTGTGCGGCTCACGCAGGGTGATTTTAATCAAAAGAAAATTTATCACGAGGATCCTGTTCTTGTAGCCAGTCAGTTTGAGGAAGCGGGTCTCAGGAGATTACATCTCGTGGATCTGGATGGTGCAAAGGCAGGCAAAGTGCAAAACCTGCAGGTATTGAAGAATATTATGGCCGCTACAAAACTTGAAATAGATTTTGGTGGTGGTATAAAAACAAAAGAAAGCATTGATGAAGTATTGGCAGCCGGAGCTTCTTTTATAACCGTAGGAAGTATTGCGGTAAAAGACAAAGAATCATTGGTCAACTGGTTTGATATATTCGGTGTAGAGAAATTTATATTGGGCGCAGATGTAATTGGAAAAAATATTGCAATACATGGCTGGACGGAAACGGTGGAGAAAGATGTATTCAGTTTTATAGAAGAATACCACAGTGCAGGTATACGCCAGGTTTTTTGTACAGATGTGAGTAAAGATGGGAAACTTGAGGGGCCTTCAACTGAATTGTACAAAGAAATTATTTCCCGGTTTCCCGATTTGTTTTTTATTGCCAGCGGTGGCGTGAGTAGCCTTGAAGATCTCGCAGAATTGAAAGCCGCTGGAGGCAGGGCAGCGATAGTTGGAAAGGCGCGTTATGAACAAAGGATAACTA
>JAATGW010000347.1 GCA_015654495.1 Chitinophagales bacterium | reverse complement strand
TTTCGACCTCATCGTTTTCTGGTCCTTTTTTAACTTATCCTTGAACCCGCAAAAATGCAGCAGGCCATGAAAAATCACCCGGTGAAGTTCCGCTCCAACTGATAAATTAAAGTCAGCCGCATTCTCTCTTACCCGATTTATGCTAATATAAATTTCACCTTCAATTGGTTCACCAGGCCGGTTAAGTTCAAAACTGATGATATCCGTAAATTCATCGTGGCCAAGAAACTCCGTATTTATGTTCAATAAAAAGCTATCTGAACAAAAGATATACTTCACTGACATCAACTTTTTTTTCTCCTTTGCTACGATCGATTCGAGAAATTTCTTAAGCCTTTTTTTTTCTCTTAACTCAGGAACCGGAGCTAAATAATTAAATTGAATTTTATTCATGTCTTGTAAAATTAATATTCTGTGCTCCCGGTAAAGCTGTTTAGTTTTACATTCCTAATATCAAATCAGAAAATGCTTAAAAAGTTGTCAGAGCTTGAAATCGGGCAGAATGCGATAATTCGACATTTTGAAGAGGATGAGATTTTTCTGAAACTTATGGAAATGGGCTTCATCCCCGGCGAAAATGTAAGCATCAAACAGGTCGCCCCTTTGGGAGATCCTATCTCGATCTCGGTAGCCGGCTACCAGGTAAGTCTTCGTATAAATGAAGCGAATAAAATTATAGTAGAAATTTAGCATATATACTAAACTGTTTGTCATTTCCTTATGAAAGTAGGATTATATTTCGGCTCTTTTAATCCGGTGCACCACGGTCATCTCATTATAGCCAATTTTATTCAGCAGAATACTGACCTGGACCAGGTTTGGCTTGTAATTTCCCCTCAGAATCCTTTCAAACCGAACCACGGACTATTGAACGAGTATCATAGGTTACACCTGGTTTCTCTAGCAATTGAAGGAGAATCAAAAATCAGAACTTCAGACATTGAATTCCGTTTGCCAAAACCTTCCTACACAATCGATACCTTAACCTATCTCGAAGAAAAATATCCTGATCACAGTTTTGTAATTATAATGGGAAGTGACAGTTTTCAAAACCTGGATAAATGGAAAAATGCCAACCTTATAATGACTCGTTACCCGGTATATGTCTATACACGTCCGGGCTTTCCCGTAAGAAATGACCTTCCTGTTAAGTCGACCATACTGAAAGCTCCAATGCTACAGATCTCTGCAACAGAAGTACGAACAATGATTCAGAAAAATCAATCTATCAGGTATCTGGTTCCTGATGTGGTAAAAGAGGAAATTGAAAGAAATGCCTACTACAAATTAAAAAATCCAACCCAGCAATAAACATAATCCGGCAATCACAGGTGCCGGCCATTTTGTAAAAGTTAGAATAAGAAATGTTCCGGCTATAACGCCAACATTCAAAAAACTAACCGGGCGACCATCCACAATGCCTGTTAATGATAAATCCCGCGTCAGGTAAATGGTTGACGCCGCCATTATCCCCACGATTGCTGCATTTATCCCTTTCAATGATCTGTATACTGCGCTATACTTATGAAGATTATGCCAAACCGGATAAAAAAACAATACAAGTAATGCGCTCGGAAGAAACAGGGCAACAATACCGATTATACATCCAATCACCTGGTAACCAACTCCCATATTGCGCATTGCAAGCCCACCGGTATAAGCGCCAATTGAAAACACCGGACCGGGAATTGCCCGCACCATACCGGCCCCGGTAAGAAAATCGTCTCTGTCAATCCTGATAACATTCGGGTTTCGTCTCTGAACGCGTTCCGTATTCGGACGAACAACATATTGTTCGTACATCATCGGTATCAATACATCGCTACCTCCAAAAACAATACTGCCAAACCGGTAAAGATTTTCAAAAAGATTGAACGGTGCGCGATTCGGCCACTCCTGTTTCCTTGAAACTTCCGACAAGACACCTCCCAATATAAACAGTGAAAAAAATATAATAAGGTTCCACCATTTTATTCTCCTTGGTGGAATTTTTTCCCGGTGCTCATCCCGCTTTTCTGTCAAATTTGAAGCGAATCCTCCAACTACAATTACGATGGGAAATATTACCGGATTGTTGAAAAACATATAAGTAATCAACATGCTGAAAACCATTATTACCCTTGCAATCGGATTCCTTACCACAATTGTAAAAGCGCGGAAAGCTGCAAATGCAAGAAAGCCCACGGCCATCGGCTGTATAAACCGGAAAATATTATTATGGATATTCTTTGTGTCGAAATACCTGACCAGAAATGAAAGTGCTCCCATAATAATAGCAGCAGGCAATATCCAGATGATTAATGTAAGAATGGCTAATGGAAGACCGCCCCTTTTATAACCAATAAGCGTAAGAATCTGAGTGGAAGATGCTCCGGGCAATAACTGGCAGAAAGCATTATAATCCAGCAGTTCCTGCTGAGTAAGATCCTTTCGCTTTTCCACAAATGTTTTCATCATCATCCCAAGATGACCCTGCGGTCCACCGAATGCGGAAATACTATGCAGCAATACCGCATTCAGAAATGGAATATGACGAAGAATAACCAATTCCTTTCTTAAATATTTTAAAGATTTGTAAAATCAGAATTCAATACTGCAACCTATACTATTTTTTCAATCCGATCTCGCGAAGGCGTTCATCCAGGTATTCACCTGCGGTACAATCGGGATATGCTTTCGGATCCGCCTGATCTATACAACTTTCCAGACATGCAAGAGACATCTCGCTTTTTGGATGCAGAAAGAAAGGAATAGAAAATCTGGACGTATGCCATAGCTCTCTCGGAGGATTTACTACACGATGCGTTGTACTTCTGAGTTTATTATTTGTCAGACGCTGTAACATATCACCCACATTAACAACAATCTGACCCGGAAGCGCAGTTACCGGAACCCAGTCATTCTGCTTTGTAAGGATCTGCAGTCCTTCTGCACTGGCTCCTACCAATAAAGTAATCAGATTAATATCTTCATGTTGCTCGGCCCTGATCGCCGATTTTGGCTCGTTTGTGATCGGTGGATAATGAATTGCTCTGAGTATTGAATTTCCTTCATCAATTGGTTCTGCAAAATAGTCCTCTTCCAATCCCAGGTAAATTGCAATTGCTTCCAGCAAATGCCCACCAGAAGATTCGAAAGCCCTGTATGACTCAAAAAATGATTCATCAAAGTCCGGAATTTCTTTTACCGCCACATTTGGAGGATATTCCTCTATTCTGGCCGATTCTTTGCTTACTGTTTGTCCGTACTGGAAAAACTCTTTGAGGTCCGGAGCATCGCTACCTTTTGCGTGTTCCCTGCCAAAAGATGTGTAGCCACGCTGACCGGCCAGACCAGGTATTTCATATTCATTTTTCTTTTCAAGGGGTAATGAAAAAAATGCCTGAACATTTCTGTACAACCTTGAAATAAGATCTTCGGGAATCCCATGATTTTTAACAGCGACAAATCCGACATCTTCATATGCTTTTCCAAGCTGTTCTGAAAATGCCTTTCTATTGTTAATGGTTCCTGAAAGAAAAAGACCAAGGTCAACTACCGGAATATTCATGGTATTTTTAATTATCAGTAAAAATTACAAAACATATTTAAGTATAAAGAAACTTATGCGGAATGAATCTAATGACAGACAGTTCAACCGGTTATTTATGCTGATGCTTTCTTTATCCCTGTTTTCATGCTCGCAGAAAACAATTCCATCCGCAACAACTGATTCGGATGCTGCCGATCACGCACCTGATTATGCCCAGCTGAAATACTGGGCTGCACATCCTGATAAAAAAGATTTCTCTGATAGTATTCCTGAGCCTTTGAAATCAACCCCATTTGATACAGCTGCTGATGTATTCTTTCTTCATCCAACAACTTTCACGGGCAAAAATAAATTGCATTACCGGAATGCTTCCGTCGACGATTCAATAATCAATGAAAAAACCGATCATAGCAGTATCCTCTATCAGGCAAGCGTTTTTAATGGAAGTTGCAGAATATTTGCACCAAGATACCGGCAGGCCTGGTTGCAAATGTATTTTGAAAAAGATACCCTACTTGCCAGAAAGGCATTTGATCTTGCCTATGAAGATATTAAGACTGCATTCCAATATTACCTTGATCACAACAATAACGGAAGGCCCATAATTATTGCTTCTCATAGTCAGGGAACAACACACGCTAAAAGATTACTGAAGGAATTCTTTGACGACAAGCCCCTTCAACGGCAACTCGTTTGTGCTTACCTGGTAGGTATGCCGGTTGAAAAAAATTATTATGCCACCATTCCGGCATGTACTGATAGTTTATCTACAGGTTGCATTACTTCCTGGCGCACTTACCGCAAAGGCTACCTGACCGATGGAATTTCCATGGAGGACAGCTCTCTGATTGTTATAAACCCCGTTACCTGGTCGGCAAACCCATCTCCGGCACCCCCTGCAATTCACAAGGGAGCGGTCTTATACTCTTTTAATACAATAGTTCCCGCACCGAATTCAACAGAAATTGCCGGCAATGTGATCTGGATTTCAAAACCAAAATTCAGAGGCGGTGCGTTCTACTTTCAGAAAAATTATCATATCGGAGATTTTAATCTTTTCTATATGAATGTAAGAGAGGATGTTAGCAGGAGAATCCGTTTGTTCAGCAATAAAACCAATGAGAACAATCAAATTAATGTGAAATC
>JAATGW010000375.1 GCA_015654495.1 Chitinophagales bacterium | reverse complement strand
TTTTTTCTAATTGGTGTAGATTTTGATTCTCTAAAAGGCATCAGGTCTGTATTTGAAGCATTGACAGAAAAATATAAAATGCAACTTCCGATCTGCTATGATAATTCAAAATTAAATCTCTTTGATGTTTCAGCCGTACCGCGTTTTATCTGGGTAGATAATAAAGGGATTATCCAGGCGATTACTACCGATGAATTTCTTAATGATGAAAATATTGGGCGATTTCTGGAAGGAAAGTTTTTGAATTTACCAAGTTTGCAAAGTCAGGCACTCAGAGATTCGATACAGAGAAATTTTTCAACCAGTAAACCATTCCTCGTTAAGGGGAATGGAGGAAACGATACTAATTTTATATTCAGGTCAATATTGACAAATTGGGACATAGCAACACCGCCAAATCCACAATCATTTTTATGGCCTGTGGAAGGAACACAATTGTTCATGTCAGCGATGGATCTCAAGGCTCTTTATCTGACAGCTTATGCTGATACGGTAGCAACATACCCGTTACATGATGATAATAATTATGGCAGATTTTGGCCTCAGCCAATACTTGAAACCAAGGACTCGAGCAAATTCAGTGGAGAGTTTTTTACAGGAAAGAACATGTATGCTTATAGTTCCATAGTGCCTGCAAATCTAGCTTCACGAAGAAATTTTCAACATATTTTGCGGAACGATTTATCTTCCTATTTTGGATACCAGGTTCGATTTGAGAAGAGGAGAATGCCTTGTTGGCTTGTTATTGCATCGAAGCCTGCAAGAAAAAGCTTATTGACAAAGAATGGTCCTTCAAGTCACGCCTTATTTCAATTCCTTAACTACAGGATCATAAACAGGCCGGTTAATGATCTTATTATTGCGATTTGGGGTCAAAACCAGGAGAAACCACCCTTTATAGATGAAACCGGTATTACTCAAAATATTGACATTACAATACCAGGGCTAATCACAGATTTCGAATTAGTTAGGGCTGAATTGAAAAAGCAAGGAATTTTGCTAATAAAAAGTCGCCGCAAAATGAAGGTGATGATCATTTCCGACCCAGATGATTGACTAATGGAAATGATTTATAGAGTATGATTTTAGTAGTTCGTCATGAATTGCAAAAAGTGCTTGATTAGACACTACGAAACTTGAAATCCTTTTGTTTTTGTGATTGGGAATAACAATTGAGCAGCAATATCTCCCATTTTTTATTCTATAAATGTCAACTGTGCTTCTGCTGTTAAATTCTCTTGTTGATTCATTATCGGCAATCAAAGCCGATTGCAGGTAAAGAAATTTGGCGTCTGCACAACCTCGGTAATATAGTGTAACAGGAGGTTTGTTCAACTTGAGCACACCTGTTTTGGAAATTTCACTGATGCTCAATTTCGGTGTAGAGTTGGTATCGATGGTCCGCGCCCTATAAACGATATTCAAATCAGAGTCAAGTCTCACAAACTCATTCCGGTAAAAATAAACATAAAAGAATGATTGATGTCTGAAATCGGAAATAATAAGTCCATCAGTGCTAAATAACCCATCCTGCGTTTTTTTTGGAGAAAAGCATTTGGAAGATAAATTACAGGAAGTGACTTTTCTTATAATTTGTTGGTGCTGGCTTGTATCGAAATAGCGGATGACAAAATCCTTCCCGATCAAAATGCCTTTATCAAAGTCTCTCAAGGAACACAAATAAGATGCAGGCAGATTTTTAAAAATTGGGCCAGAATAAACATCTCCGGTTCTACCATTGAAAGCGAAATAAAACGAATCACTGTAATTTACATTGAACGCAGGTCGAAAAATTGATTTAAGCTGATGGTTATGAATCGTATGTTCAAATTTTCTGTTTAGTTGACGATCGTAGACCTCAAAAATGTGTGGTGCAGAGTAGTTTCCAAGTATTATATTATCACTAGACAAATTTTGAAGGAAGTACGAGTTTAGGGTAAGCGTTTTAATTTTGACCTGTTCCAACAGGTGTTCATTATATCGCCTTGAAAAACCGTTATTCTTCCGCGTACTAATGGTCGAATTGAAGAATAGAAATCCAAGGAATAGTATACTCAGGAATGAAATGAAGAGTATTTTTTTCATGTGCTAAAATCATTCGAATTAAGGAGAAAACGCACTGCGTTTTCTCCTTGGTTTCATTACGGTTGTTTAGCATCAACATTGCAATTGGCAAGAGTTTTCACGCCCTGACAAACTGCATTTGCGCCCGTGCAGCCGGTTGATATCTGTGTGCAGGATCCTTGCTCTCTTGTGTCAAACGAGAGATTTGTTTTGGAATTTGCTGATTCGAAAGTGAAAGCGCTTAACGACCCAAACAAAAAAGCAGAAATTAAAAAAATCATTGTTTTTTTCATAAATCACCATTTTAAAATAAAACCTACTCTTTTTACAGGTTTTCGGTATCCCCTGATAAACTATTATATTTCTTAAATAGTTTGTATTGGTGTTTCCTCATGCACCTTGCTTGCTTTTTCAGAAAGAAGCGCTGCAATACCACTTATTGTCACAAAAAATGAATTCAAAAGCAGGTGCTGATTCCATGACATTGCCTCGATGATACCTCCACATGAGCAGGGAATGGTTGGGCTAAATCTTAGAATAATGAAAATGTAGCCCGTAAATAAAAACATAAGTCCGAATGAAAAGTATAAAGCAATCCTTTGAATTTTGGGAATAAATAGAAAAATCGCACAGATAATTTCTAAAGAAGGTATAAGCCAGGAAAGAATTAATGCATACTCCGTCAGTAGCGGAGATTGACCCAGCTGAACATGAAATTCCTCAAGGTTTTTCAGTTTGCTGAATCCTGTAAAAGAAAACAGGATAATCAACAACGCACAGGTCAGGGTGATGAAATGGTTTCTGTATTTCAAGCAAAAAATTTGGTGTTTTTCAATAATGATTTCAAGCTATGAAATCACCGTTATTAGTTCCAAATCTTTCAGCTTTTCAATCGGGAGAAAAAGTTTCGCAATCGGGAGAGATTTACATCATTTGCCTGCGAAATTCGGTGGGTGAAAGTCCGAACTGTGACCGGAATGCAGTGATAAAACTGGTGATCCGGGCATAACCGCATTCCGCAGCAACCTGTTTTACGGGTTTGTCGGTGTAACGAAGCAAAGCCTTTGCTTCTTCCAAACGATTTTCTCTTAATGTTTCAAACAGCCCTTTGCCAAAAAGCTGTTTAAAGCCAAGTTTTAATTTTTGTTCATTAAGGTGCACCCTTTTTGCAAGAGTTGAAATCGTATAGTGATTGGTCAGGTCTTTAACAATGAGGTCTTTTACCTGTTGCAGTGCTCTTATCTCCTGTTCGGAAAAATAAACGGGAGCAGCAACCCTTACGTGTTCATTCATCAGTTCGAATAAAAGCTCGCGCACTTTAAGCTCAAAAAAGTACCGCCGCATATTTTCCGTGTACGGGCAATGCAGTATCTGGTTAAGGATATCTTTAATTTTGAAATTAATGCTGATGACTTTTTTAAAAATTGAGGCACTGGCATTGGCAATAAGTTCACTCAATTCCGGAAATACGACCTTCATTTCCGAGATCAGATCATCCGCATATAATGCATCTATAAACCTGATCTCGTTGTTGACTAATAAATCAAAGGTGTTTTTATGCTGAACCGGATGGTAGAAAATTGCTTCGTTTGGCTTCAGACGACCTAGGGACTTATGTTTTGTTTTGATCCGCAATGTGTTCATAAGGCCAAATCGCACCATTAATGCGAAATTCTCATGTTCAAGGTCAAGTTTCGTTGAAGCATGAACGTTAAAAACAAAGTGTATGAGCCTGACTTGATCTTTATTATATTCCTGAACCGATATTTGCAATCGGTTGCTGCGAAATTCAAAATTGTCAGCTCCGGCCAGGTAAGGTCCGGCTGATTCACTTTGGGTTACCGGTTGCAAAATTAAATTACCATACTCACTGGAATGCAAATTCATAGCTGGTTAGTAAAACGTCAAATTAAGTTTTTTTAGGTTGATAGCCGGTAGATTTTGAGGTGATATCAAAAAAAGTAAAATTTTCAATTGCCAACTCCGGAAATTGTGTCTGGCCCCTCGTGGTGAAACAGAGAGTAGGTCAAAGGCGAAGGTTATAGAGCAGATTAATTAATTTAAACTTATTGATTTGAATAAATTAATGGAATTACAGCCTTATAAGGGAATTGGTGATATTATTCTTGGAAAAGAAATTGATTTGGTTCGAAAGAAATTCGATAGCGACTTTATAAGTAAAAAAAGCGAAAGGACGGAGACAACATTTGATTATTTTAATAATGCGTCCATTCAGATTGAATATGACAAGAATGATCGCATTATTTTTATCGGAGTTACTAAACAGATAATCTCTTTTATGAGAATAATAACTTATTCAGTTTTGATAGAGGAATGGTTTTCTCATTCTTTAAGACAAAAGATAAAAATATTTCCTATGAACCAAACTCCATAGTCCTGTTAGAAATTGGCATCACTTTTTACTTCAATGATTTGGAAAATAGTTCTTTTCCAGAACAGGTTGCAGTATTTGAGAAAAATTACTATAATTCCATATTGGGATTGTATCATAAATTAGATTGAAAAAAAAGGTCCTTTTAAGTGCCTTCGAAATAACTGCCTGCAGATTAGTAAAGCATCAATGCACTATCTATTGGAAATTTTATCCAATGCGTCTCTTTTTTAGTGCTTAGTTGGAACAGTATATCATGAAGCAGTTCAACTGTATAATACAGGCCGGCATACCCAATTGAAGATCAAAACAATTTATTCAATAGCCCTAAGTTAATCCGGTTGTTTACATTTGGTGATTCAACACTTGCCAATACTTCCTTATGTACCATCCTTCCATCAAGAGAATTGCTGTCCTCAAAACAGAACTGGTATTTCTTCTGTGCTTTGTTATCTGTTCAGCCTGCAAAAATAATTCTTCAGAAGCATTAACACCAGCAGACTATACCAGCTACAAAATCGCCAAAGTCGAAATCCACGACTCCTTCTGGTCCCCGAAATTCACCGTCTGGCAAACCGTAACTGTTAACGACGTGTTTGACAAATTTGAAGGAAACTATAAACCCGAAGGCCCTTACCTGGAAAGGGACTATAGCGAACTTGGCCAGACCCGTAATGCATTTACCAATTTCGACAGAGTTGCAAAAGGTGAGCGCGGAACCCTCAAACACCATGGTCCGCCCTGGTATGATGGCCTCATATATGAAACCATCCGCGGCACTGCGGACCTGCTGGCGCACCATCCTGATCCCCTGCTGGAAGAGCGCGTGGATGGATATATCGATCGCATAGTTGCGGCGCAGGCTTCTGATACAACAGGCTATTTAAATACCTATACCCAGCTGATGGAGCCGGATCATCGCTGGGGTTTTAATGGCGGATTGCAGCTCTGGCAACACGATGTGTATAATGCGGGGATGATGGTTGAAGCCGGAATACATTATTACAAAGCGACAGGAAAAACAAAACTGCTCAATGCGGCGGTGAATTATGCGAATTATATGTACCTGGATATGGGTCCCGCACCAAAAAAGAATGCAGTGCCTGATCATTCAGGGCCTGC
>JAATGW010000374.1 GCA_015654495.1 Chitinophagales bacterium | reverse complement strand
TAACTACAAACCAAAAATGATCGTGGAGCAACCGCTGCTATTACCTGCGCACAAAATCAATCCTAAAATTGCAATACCAAAACCAGAATGGTTCTACCGGCTGGACTTCATAAGAGGAATTACCGAAAAAAAGATTCAGAACTTCAGTGAACTGAAACATTTTGATCTGGTGACAGATCAGAAACCTTCTACAGAAATTATCCGGCGCAGCAGTTTTGCTGCTATAACCCTGGAATGGGAAGCAGAAGGAAAACTCACAGCCCCTCTCACAGACTCAGCGACGGAATTTGAAGTGCAAACAGCAGCAGATAAAAAATTCCCTCAGGCGCCATTCTATGTTATCATCGGCTCAGAAATTATCTATGTAAAGGAAATAACAGGTACCGAAAATAAATTCAAATTTAAAACCGTCCGCGGTAAAGCGGGTTCAGCAAAAGCAAAGTATCCTGTAAATACTGATGTAAAACTGCGCCGCTCTGTTATTCAGACCAACTGGATTGCATCTGAACCCGGATCAGACACGGAAGCTGCAGTAATTCAATACCAGCCGCTCAACCGTTTTCAGGTCGCTCTTTCAGCAGAAGATCCTCAATACGCAAAACCAGAGATTAAAACCAGCTGACATGACGGAAGAAAGTTTCATCAAAAGAAGATCTGTAGCAGAAGATTTCCTGGCATTCCTCGATCTCGTGGTCGCCATTTTATCTGCACAGAAACTGTTGATCGATTCTATCACAATGGCCGGTTATGATCTGGGAAAAATGGATAAGCCTGATAGCGCGGGCGTGACAGACATGGATAAAGTTATTGCCGGAGCAGATGCCTTTCGTCTCCTCTATGAAAATGTACGTGAACAGATCAATGTACAATGGGACTCTTTTGATGATATAAAAAGCAGTTTTGAAACAGGTAAACTGCTGTACGAGGAATTTGAAAAGTTTAGAGCAGTGATGAAACTGGTTGGCCAGCAGAACGGGACCGGGCTTAAGGGAGAGCTTATAGCCGAACATCTTCTGAAACAACTGGTACTCCGCAGCTATTCCATTTTTTTCCCATGGGCCATGCAGGCATTCCGGCTGATGAACTGGGTTAAAGTAGGAACTGAGAATGACGGTAAGGAACCTGAAAAAGACAGCTCAGGCCAGGTGATCAGGTACACTTACCGTGGCATCGATTTTAATGAAGAAGGTATCGATGCTTTTTTTGATGATCCCGTCGGTAGCCTCAAAAAACAATACCTTGAAAAAAAGATCCGTTCGCGCGCGGTAGTATCGGAACCCGACGATCTCCTGCTTACACGTATGCGTGATTTTCTGCTGAGTCTTAACCTGAACGCGGCCTACGGTTTCACCGAAACAGATAACTTAAATGCAGGCCCGGAACTGGATGATTTTATCGAAGACCTGAATAAAACATTAACCACATGGTTTCGCCTACCCGGAACCGGTACTGTGCTTGCATTCAGCTTTCTGAGAAAAGAAGACCGGATTTTTATCACGCCGCGTGTAAATACCGGATCCGATTTTTCATTCGAATCCGGTAACTGGAACTGGGTGATGAAATTTGACCAGGTGCCAGGATCATTTGTGATTTCACCGGATGGCGTCGACTATAACGGCGTATCTACCGCCCAGGTAAAGATCGATATCAACGGAAAATATGGACAACCGGAAGCTCCGGCCGAACCCGGAAAAGCACCTGCGAATACTCTAGGTGCAAAAAAAGGAACCAGAATAGATCCGGGTAAACTGGATTTTCACGCTGGGGTGAATTTGTCAGGTCCGGCAAAAAAAGCGGATCTGCGCCTATCCGTCACCGACGGTAAATTTATATTACAGCCTTCCGATGGAGATAATTTCCTGAAAAGAATACTCCCCGAAAATGGCCTGACCATAAATTTTGATCTGGCAATCGGCTACACCAATGAGCGTGGTTTTTACCTGGAAGGATCAGGCGGCGGTGAAATCACGATTCCTTTAAACAAACAGTTTGGTAAAATTTCTATCCCCGCTCTTCAGCTTGGTTTCAGAAAAAAACCTGGGGATGATAACTGGTTTTTTTATGCTTCCATTTCAGGAAAACTGGAACTGGGCCCGGTAAAACTCATGGTAGACAAAATTGGTCTTGCCTTGCAGCTGAAACGACCTGAAAAAAACACAAGACCCAACCTGCTTTTACTTAATGCTGATTTTGACTTTAAACCCCCGGATGGCATCGGAATAGATATCAATGCAGCTGGAGTTGTAACCGGAGGAGGTTATCTGTATATTGATCGCTCACGCGGTGAATACTTTGGTGTTGCTGCGCTCTCGATAAAAAATAAAATCCAGCTGAAAGCCGTAGGAATCATTCAAACAAGAATTCCCGGAAGCAACAGCTACTCATTTATTCTGCTGATCACAGCTGAATTTCCGGCTATTCAACTGGGTCTCGGATTCTCTATTTCCGGTGTTGGTGGGCTTGTTGGCATCAACAGATCAATGAATCTGGAGAATCTCAAAGCAGGAGTATATAACAATACCATTGGCCATATTCTTTTTCCGCAAAATCCTGTGGAGAATGCATACAGCATCATCAGCAGCATCAATTCTATTTTTCCGGCAGCTGAAGGTCAGTATGTATTTGGACTGATGGCAAAACTCAACTGGGGACCAAAAAATATCATAACCCTGGAGATGGGTCTTATCTTGAAAATCCCATCTCCCGTATATATCGGACTTATTGGTGTACTAAAATCCGTTGTCAAAAAGAAAATTGCAGGTGTTGAATTGAGTATTGTTGAATTGCAGGTGAACTTTGCAGCTTATATAGATTTTGAGAAAAAATTTATAAGTTTTGACGCGAAGTTGTACAAGTCAAAATTATTGCAACTCACTCTCGAAGGTGAAATAGCACTCCGCATCAGGTACAACGATAATCCGGATTTTGCTTTTACCATTGGTGGTTTCCATCCTGATTTCCAACCGCCGGCACTGAACCTGCCTGCGCAGATGCTGAGGCTCAAAATCATTATCCGTTCAGGAAACCCGGAAATAACGGCTTCCTGTTATTTCGCAATCACGAGCAACACAGTCCAGTTTGGCATCGCAGGATTATTCGTGTTTAAGAAATGGGGTGTAGGTATTCGTGGCGAACTTTCCTTTGATGCGCTTTTCCAATTGAGTCCATTCCGTTTCGAAACGGCATTACATTTTCTGCTTGCAGCATCCTGGAAGGGATACGATTTTGCATCAATAGAAGTGGATGGCAGTTTTTCCGGGCCCTCACCCTGGCATATTACCGGCAGCCTCAAACTTAAAGTCTGGATCTTCAGCAAAACTGTTTCGCTTGATGAAACATGGGGCGATGGTGACGACAGCAGTCTTGAAAGAGTTGATGTACTTCCTTTGCTGGCTGAGGATTTGCAGAATTTCTCCAGTTGGGAAGCAGTGGAAGATGCGGTAGGCTTAGGCGTGAGTCTCCGCAAAGATCCCAGAGAGTCAGAAAACAAAACAGTTCTCATCATTCATCCGCAACAGGCAGTAACAGTTTCTCAGAGAACATTGCCATTGGATACAAAGATCGATCGCTTCGCAGGAAGAAAACCTTCAGGCGCCGACAAATTCTCCGTTGTGATGAAGGACAAAAAAGGAAATAGTATCAGTTCGGAAATTATCCAGCAGCATTTCGCCTCAGCTCAGTTTATTGATCTTACTGAAGAAGAACAACTGAATCTGCCTCCATATGAACGGTTCAATCATGGACTGCTGGTATCGGGACTCGACAAGGGAGTGTTCGATGAAATGCAGGCGGTGGATGTTGAATATGAAGAAGACTATGTAGATGTTGAAGGATTGGAAAGACCTGAAAGCATTATAAACCCCCTCACAATTCTTGATTTTAATCTTTCACTGCTTAACAATTCACTTTCCAGATCTTTTTTAACCGACGAGAAAAAATCTGCACTTATAAAAAAGAAGAAGTCTGTTACAGAAAAATTCGTGATCAGGGATAATGCAGATGATCCAATACAGGTATCCGGCGTATTTACAAGCAAGGCCGAAGCCACCCGTGCCATTCGTGTGCAGCAGAAGGAAAAAGGAAAAAACAAAACACAAAGCCTTTTTGTAAGCGCAGTAGCTGAACCATAAAATTTCAACTATGTCTGAATCAAAAGCACAATACACATTTCTTCCCTGGTTTCGCAAAGGAATTATGGGTTTGCAGGATACGGCTGATATTTCTGTCAGGGAACAGGTTTCCGTGCCTTTGCGTCTTGAAATTGTGCCCGATGGTCAGCCCGTAAAAAAAATTGATCAGCCGGTAAAAATATATGGCCCCGGAGATATTACAGGTATCGATCGCCGTATGGTTGTACGAACCATCCCGAGGGCAGGCACAAAAAAATTCGAAGCCAATTATTTTTGCGGTATTGAGTTTTTTGAAGAAGATTTTCCCTGGAGATATACGCCTGCAAAAAATAAAACACTTCAGCTGGCGCCCTGGATCTGGCTTGTGGCTCTTCAGAAAGATGAATTCACTAGAAGTTCCGCCAGTTCTGCCGGATTGCCTGTAATTGAGATAAATGCCACGGCAATGAACCAGGCATTCCCAGACCCTGCTACAACCTGGGCCTGGGCGCATACCCATCTCAGTTTTTCTGTTGTAGATGATACTATCGAAGAAAAACGAAATTCTGTAAGGGATAGACTGGAAAGCAATCCCGCACTCGGATGTTCGCGACTGATTTGCCCGAGAAGACTGAAACCACTAACGGGTTATACAGCATTTTTGTTACCGGCATTCGAAAAAGGAAGACTGGCCGGTCTTGGAGACGCAATTGAAAAGATCAATGAATCGCCCAACAGTTTAGCTTCATGGAAAACAGGC
>JAATGW010000649.1 GCA_015654495.1 Chitinophagales bacterium | reverse complement strand
GAAGAAACAGGCACCACTGCGACTATTCAGCTACCTGTTTAATCATTTGATCCCGATGAAAAGATTTGTATTGTTTGTTTTTGTTTTGACGATAAGTCTTTCCGCATATGTACAGAATATGGACGTATTGCAAACCGGAAGGTTAAACGTTCTACGTTAAACGTTTAAGGTAGGATTAGGTAGTTTGCCCGACAATAGGTTACTGTATTGACTTTGCGGATTTGAGATTTCCAAGGCCGCACCCGTTATTATTGATTAACCTCATAGCGATTGATTTTGATCTTACACCCCTTCAGGGCTTGTACTCCAGGAGATGTTTTTTCTATTATCTGACACCCGATGAGGCGGATTAAGAATTTAAATCAGGGTTTCCATAAAGAAATTATCCTTCCTGAGATTTCATGGAAATATATCTTTCGTCAAATTCAAAAAATAAATAGCTAAGTGCTCTATTCGATTTATTAAAAACGCGAATTCAATATGGGTTTCTTAGCCCTGAAGGGGCGTAAGATAATAGAAAAGAAAATTAAATGAAACAGAGCCCTGAAAGGGCGTAAGACCAATTTCAGGTTAGTTTTGACCAAATAAAAAAGAATCATAACGGCAAAGGCAGGTAAAATCAATATCCTGAAAAACAAACCTGGTAAAAGAAATCGGTTAAACTACCTAATCCTGCGTTGAACGTTAAACGTATCTCACAACAACCGCAAAGCTTGTACGTTTCAGATATACAACCATCCTGAAACCACCATGAAATTCCTGGTCATTCTGGCAGTAAGCTTGTGCTACAACTTAGTATCTCCCTCTAAAACCAGTACAGTCCTGATCTGCAAAGGTCCCAGCAGTTATGCCTATCATTCCGGTAACTGCCAGGGTTTAAAAAAATGCAGTGCCGAGATTGAAAAGGTTTCGCTCGAAGAAGCGCAACGACTAAAAAGAAAAGCATGCGGATATTGCTATGGAAATACAGGCACGTCGAATTCACTTTATAGCAGCTCATCGGGGAGTACCAGTTCGTCACAATGCAAGGCTACCACAAAAAAGGGTACAAGATGTTCGAGGAATGCGAAGAGTGGCGGGTATTGCTGGCAGCATGGGTAATCAATCAAATTGCTAAGGTTGGAGCTAAAAGATAATTTAGATATATAAACTCAGCTACATTTTTAAGGAAATTGAACGAATGAACTTCTTATTTTTAGAAAGGAGATAGCTCCTTTATTCTTCTTGCAGATTCCCAATACTTATTCAACACAGGCTTTTTGAACGAAGTCTTTCCTTCCGACAAATCACCTGAGAAATGACAAAATTTTTGTGGTGCATTAAAGTCTTTTTTCGAAAGCCAATCTTCATATTCTTTATTGCACATTGGTTTTTTGATATTAAATTTTATCAATTGTCTGGTAGAAATACAATAACCAATTTTCTGTTCATTTTCCAAATGTCCTATATCATCGGAGTCAACACTTTTCAGATCTTCCAATGATTGGTCGTATGTTAACAAATTGGGAAAAAGAGTATTTGAATTATAACCTTCAGAAGTAAACACTTCTTTTGAAGAGTTAATAATCTTAATCATTTCATTTCCTATTGTCAAATTCATTCTAGCTTGAGAGTTTGGAATGACAGTTTTTCTACCAGTGTAGAATAAGACCCCAAATTCGATATTATGGGATTGAGAATATTGAGTTAGATTCATTGAACTTATCAGATACATGAATTCATTTGCATAAAATTTTGCATGCAAATTTTGTTGTTTGCTTACTTTGATATTCTTGAAACGTTTTAAAAATTCAAGATTGTCAAGTTCAATGGGCTTTGGAGTAATTTTTGACTCTGCTCTGTATATAAAGGTTATCCGTATGTTTTCATTTACCTTTTCTTCAAGAGCATTCCGGTATTTTTTATGAAGTTTGACATAAGGGGGAATTATCGTCAACTCAGACTTTGCTTCTTTTATTATTGACAGAAGACAATTATTTAATTGTTTACCAGTGAAGAATTCTGACATTGTCGAAATAGCTTAATTAGTAAACGCTGGAGTTGCTTTGCACATTGTATCTAATAATTCGTGGTGAGGCTCCTGTCTAACAAAAATTTTCAAGGAACACGGTAAACGCACGATAGATAAACGAAATGGAGGTGATCGTAGAGATAGTCTGTAGAAATGCATTATGGTTTGTTGAAAGTCCTCGCATGAAGACATGAATCGCAGCTCCGGCTGTTCCCTCTTGCCTCCTGCCTGTTAAGCAATACGTCTACGTTTATTTCGTTTTCCTGGCGTATATTGCCTGCATATTATCAAATATTAATGTTTTATACCCTATGAAATCATTCGTGTCCATAATTTCAATCGTTTCGATCATCATTGCATTTAGTGCATGTACCAAAACAAACCAGGATCCACCGGCTGACGGCTGCATGTTAGATTCTCTCACAGTTATTCTTACAAGCAATTCGGTAGTCACTAACATCAAAAATGAGTATTTGTATGATGACAAGAAGCAGTGGGTCCGCACCAATTTTTATCAGAATAACAATCTCACCGGTTATGAGGAGTTTACCTATGCAGCTGATGGGAAAATAAGTGCCTTCCGTTCTTTTACTGCTGGTGGCTCCAAAAAAGAAGAGCGGCTGGTGACCTATGATCAGCAGGGTCGCGTTTCAGGTTTTGCATTGCAGGCTTTTCCGCCGTATAGCAATCCGGTAAACAGGGTCGATTATATCTACGGCAATAATACATTGATTGTGGCTGGCAGGAGTAATGCCGATACAGTATATTCCATCAGACGCTTTTTTGAAAACGGCAATGATGTACGTGCGGAATACTGGACATCAGGTCTACTGCTCCTGGTAGATAGTATCAGTTACGGCTCGCAACTTAACAAACACAGTTTCAGTGCTGATGCAACAATAATCAATACCGGGATGATGATCAGTAAAAATTTACATACCCGGCGTATTACCCATAGTTATTTCGAGGACAAACGGATAATGGACGACGCCTATGTTTTCAATGTGGATCCCGACGGAAAAATCAGGACCCATTCCATTTCGACCAATATCCCCTCGCCTGTTCAGGGAGGATCATCGGTGGGGATGTATCATTATTCATGCGATTAGAATTGTAATTGCAAATTCCTTTACGCGCGTGCCCGGAATGCTCACTCATTCCAGACTGTTGCTGCGCGACACTTACCTCGGGTCATTGAGAGGCCAATGACATAAGGCAAGTATCTGCATAAAGCCTGGTGCCTGAAAACCAATGCAGGTTCACCACAAACGTAATCGCGACTGGGCCCGCAGCAAAGTATCCATACGCGATGCAGAGTCGGTTTGATACTGGTCTTAAAAGAAGATATT
>JAATGW010000342.1 GCA_015654495.1 Chitinophagales bacterium | reverse complement strand
GGGAGTGTAAAGAAAATAGATTATAGGGAACAGCCGGATGTTTATTATTAAAAAAGAATAGTGATTAGAAAGGTACTAATGTGCACAGAGTTAAAATCAATCCATTTTTTATGCTTTTGAAAGTTCATCTACTATTAACTATCCACTGGCTGTTCCTACTGCCTTCTGCCTACTGCCTACTGCCTTTTGCATTAAAAAAAATCAAATGATAAAAACCCATTTCACCACCGCCTGGAAGCATCTCCGCAAAGACAAGCAATTCACGCTACTGAATATACTTGGTCTTTCCGCCGGGCTCACCTGTACGCTCCTGATCTATCTGTGGGTACAGGATGAAATGAGTTTTGATAAAATTTTTGAAAAAGACGATCAGGTCTATCAACTGATGGAGCAAAGGACAACCGGCGGAGACCCTACCTTATCTGATGAATCATCCGGCGCACTCGCAGATCTTCTGCCCGGAAAAATTCCGGAGATTGAGTATGCCGCTGCATTAGCTCCGCCCGACTGGTTTCAGAAATTCACGCTTTCAGCAGGTGAAAAAAATATCAAGGGAACAGGTCAGTACGCAGGCAAAGATTATTTCAATATTTTTTCTTTTTCTGTGATTGATGGCGACAGAAATAAATTGCTGACTGATAAAAATTCAATCGTTATTTCAGATGAGCTGGCTTTGAAACTTTTTGGGACAACTGAAAATCTGATCGGGAAAGCTATACGTTTTCAGCAGGAAAAAGATTTCTTTATCTCAGGCATTTTTGGCAAAGTTTCAACTCACTCCTCCCAGCAATTTGATTTTGTGCTTTCCTTTGAATACTTCGCTGACAATCAGCAGTGGGTTAAAAACTGGAATTCGACAGGACCGCACAATTTCGTACTTGTAAAAAAAGGTACAGATATCCGGGCATTTAATAAGAAACTCGGCGGCATTATTGAAACCGCCAGTCAGGATTCCACCAGGGGAGCCTATGCGATGAAATTTTCAGATAATTATCTTCTGAATACATTTAATCACGGATCAAGGGTCGGCGGCAAATCTGCCTATGTCAAATTATTTTCACTGATCGCTGTTTTCATTCTCGTAATTGCCTGCATCAATTTCATGAATCTTTCTACTGCGAAGGCTTCTGGAAGAATGAAAGAAGTTGGCATTAAAAAGGTAGTTGGTGCCGCACGAAAACAACTCATTTTTCAATTTATTTCCGAATCGGTGCTGCTGACAATATTCGCAATGGTGCTGGCAGTTGCGGCAGCATGGATACTGCTTCCGCAATTTAATCAGCTTACCGGCAAACAAATCTCTCTGGCTCCGACTTTGCCGCTGATTATTGCATTTATTATTATCGCGATTGTAACTGGTCTGCTATCCGGAAGTTACCCTGCATTCTATCTTTCAAAATTCAATCCGCTTTCTATTCTCAAAGGGAAAATGATCTCTTCTTCCGGAGAAATTGTACTGCGCAAAGGGCTTGTTGTTTTTCAATTCTCTCTTTCGGTGATATTGATTGTTTCGGTGCTGGTGATTTATCAGCAGATTCAGTTTATACAATCAACAAATCCAGGCTATAACAAAAGCAATATTGTTCGTTTTGATTCAGAAGGAAGGATACAGGGAAATGAGGATAAATTCATTGCAGAGCTAAAAAGAATTCCCGGAGTAGTGAATGCAAGCTTTACATTCAACAATATGGTGGGCAGGAATTTTGGAACAAATGGTGTCGACTGGGATGGCAAAAATCCGAATACGAACATTTATTTCGAAGGCTTTGGTGGCGGATATGATTTTATCGAAACAATGGGTATGCAAATAAAGGAGGGACGTAGTTTTTCAAACAGCTATGGTGATGATCTTTCAAAAGTAATCCTTAATGAAGCTGCCGTTGCAACAATGCAGTTGAAGGACCCCGTTGGAAAAAATATCAGGATTTTCGACAGGCCAAGGCAGGTTGTAGGAATAGTAAAAGACTTTCATTTTGAATCCCTGCATGAAACTGTTAAGCCTTCATATATGACTGTAATTGCACCGGAGAAAAACCCCTGGTACAAAATAATGACCCGTATAAAATCGGAACAACAGCAGGAAACAATTGAACGCATACAAAGTCTGTATCAGAGTTACAATTCCGGCTTTCCGTTTTCCTTTGCGTTTCTTGATGAAGCCTATCAGAAGCAATATGAAACCGAAGTACGGGTTTCAATGCTTTCAAAATATTTTTCGGCATTGGCTATACTTATTTCCTGCCTGGGTTTGTTTGGGCTTGCAGCATTCACAGCTCAAAAAAGACAAAAAGAAATTGGTATCCGGAAGGTAATTGGTGCATCTGTTAATAATATTACACTGATGCTTTCGAAAGAATTTTTGATACTGGTTATAATCGCCGCTTTCATTGCCATTCCTGTAAGCTGGCTGTTAATGAACAAATGGCTGGAGGGCTTTGCATACAAAATTAATATTGGTCCGCTGGTATTTATTATCACTATCCTTTCGGTTTTAGTAGTAACCATTATCAGTGTGAGCTTTCAGGCTGTTAAAGCCGCTATTGCCAACCCTGTGAAATCACTGAGAACGGAATAACACATTTAACGTTTAACGTTAAACGTTAAACGTTAAACAGCCAGTGGAAAGTTGAAAGTAGATAGAGCTGTCTTAAAAGAAAGATATGACAGGCAGGAAGTGGAGATTTTGGATAACAGTTCCACTATCCTCTATCCACTTCTACAGTCTACTGTCTACCGTCTACCGTCTTTACTATGAACTAAAAACTATTAACTAAGAACTACCATCATGTTTAAAAATTATTTTAGAACAGCCTGGCGGAATATCCGTAAGAACAAGATTTTTTCAGCCATCAACATCGTTGGACTTGCGATCGGAATGGCAGCATGTATTATCATAATGCTTTTTGTGGATTATGAAAAAGACTTCGATGCCATCCACAAAAAAAATATTTACCGGCTGGATGAGGTTCAGAAATTCGAAGGGATGGTGGCACCCCAGAATGTTGCGCTGTCGATGTATCCGATGGGACCTACATTAAAAAATGATTTTCCCGAGATCCTGAATTTCACCAGGTACCGAACGAATGATAAAGTTCCGCTTGAATACAGTGGGAAAAAAATATACCTGCCGCAGCTCGCCTATGTGGATTCTACCTTCCTGCAGATTTTTGATTTTCAGCTCGTGGAAGGTGATCGCAAAACAGCACTTGAACAAAAGAACAGTGCAATACTTACCAGAACAACAGCGAAAAAGATTTTCGGAACTGAAAACGTGCTCGGGAAAACCTTTGAACGTTATGGTCGTGATACAGTAACCTTAACCGTTACCGGTATCATGGAAGATGTAGCACCCAATTCACATCTCCAATATGATGCATTAGTAACATTCAACACCATTGCCGGTCCGCGCAATATGGAAAACTGGGGCGGAAACTGGTTGAACACTTATCTCGAACTTGTTCCGGGTACAGATATAAAAGCACTGGAGAAAAAATTTCCGGCGTATCTGAAAAAATACATGGCGCGGAATGATAACTGGAAATTTTATGAGCTCTTTCTTCAGCCACTCCGTGAAGTTCATTCGGGCTCAACCAATATCACTCACGACTACAACAATTTTCAAAAATTCGATAAGCGCTATACCTATATTTTTTCGGTTATCGCGCTGGTGATACTGGTGATTGCCTGTATTAATTTCATGAATCTTTCCACCGCCCGCTCTGCCGAACGCGCTAAAGAAGTAGGTATCAGAAAAACGGTTGGCGCAGAACGCGGCCAATTATCACTTCAGTTTATAGGTGAATCAGTTCTGCTTGCAATAATTTCATTGGTACTTGCAGTTGTACTGGCCTGGCTCTTTCTTCCTGCCGTGAATTCGCTCAGTCAGCGGAAACTTTCCATTCCTTTATTTCCTGATATTCCATTTCTTCTTACATTAATCGGAGGAACAATTCTTGTCGGTATAATTTCCGGTCTTTATCCGGCAGCCTACCTTTCGTCATTTCAACCTATCAAAGTTTTAAAAAGCAGCATCCAGGGCGGCAGTAATAAGGCAACATTGCGAAATGTGCTTGTAGTAGGCCAGTTCACCGGTGCGATATTCCTGATCATTGCAACTGTATTTGCGGTAAAGCAGCTCCGTTTTATGCAGGATAAAAATCCGGGTTTTAACAGAGAACAGGTGGTAGTGATTCCTCTGGACCGTACGGCCTACG
>JAATGW010000174.1 GCA_015654495.1 Chitinophagales bacterium | reverse complement strand
TACGCTTAAAACAGTCCTCAAAAACAAATCAGTAACTAAGGTGAATGGGAAATTATGGATTGAATCAAAAGGTGTGAAATTTTTTGGCCCCGGGCCGGCTGAGTTGCTGGAGAAAATTGAGGAAACGGGCTCTCTGAACAAAGCGGCAAAAGAAATGAAAATGTCCTATAAAAAAGCCTGGAAAATTGTAAACACATTAAATTCAGCAGGCGCAAAACCATTTGTAATAATGCAGTCAGGAGGTGAAGAGGGCGGAGGTTCGGTTATCACTGCTGAGGCAAAACAGATGATTGCCCATCATAGCGCAATGAGAAAAAGATTTGAAGTATTTCTGGAAAAAGAAACCACTCTCCTGAACAAATCATGATCGGTCTGATCAACTGACCCAACTGCTTTTCGCAGGATCGTTATATATTTGGAAATATAACGACGTCGGTAAAATATTCACTGGTGTGTGGATGCACATGCCTGGAAGATTTAATTTTCTAAATCCTGGTATCGTTTGTACTAAATGACGAAGCTTTTCCTTACAATATTATTGATGGGCATTTTTCTTATCAGTATAAATGCGCTGCTGGGGTCCAAAGTTTCGCCATTGTATGAAATAAAGTATCCAGCCTATTTTGGCGACCGGATTTTTATTCCCGCTGACAATACGACTACTGAGGCCGGAGTTAAGCTCGGTCGCATGCTTTTTTATGAAACTGCACTATCGGCCGGAAATACCATTTCATGCGGGACCTGTCACAAACAGGAACTGGCATTTACTGATGGTAAAAAAATGAGTACCGGAATTGATGGTTCGCTTCAATCCAGAAATACAATGTCGCTGGCGAATCTTTTATGGGTGAGCAATTTCTTTTGGGATGGCCGTGCAGCCGGGCTGGAAGAGCAGGCAAAAACTCCGCTTACCAGCCCTCACGAAATGGGTCAGTCGCTGGCAATATCTGTTGCAAAACTGAAAAAAATAGAAAACTATCCTTTGTTATTTAAAGAAGCATTTGCTTCAGACAGCATTTCTGAACAGATGATTGTAAAAGCCCTGGCACAGTTTGAACGAACCCTGGTTTCTGCTGATTCGCGATATGATCAATACCTGCGTGGAGAATATAAACCAACAAAATCAGAGTTGAACGGGATTTCGCTTTTTTATACCAGTCCCGATCCTCTAAAAAATATTCGTGGTGCGGACTGCGCTCACTGTCACGGCGGACCGAAAACCTATACTGAATTATTCCAGAATAATGGTCTCGATAGTTTGCCCTCCGATCGCGGGCGTGAGCTGGTAACAGGGCTGGATATTGACAGGGGCAGGTTCCGTGTTGCCGGTTTGCGGAATATTGCAGCGACCGCTCCTTATATGCACGATGGACGTTTTGAAACGCTGGAAGAAGTGGTTGATCACTATAACGAACATGTGGTCAGCAATATACTGACCAGCCCTTTTTTGCGCGACAGATCAAACACACTCAACGGAAAATCGCTCGACCTGCCAAAAGACGAAAAGAAAGATATACTTGCTTTTCTCAACATGCTTACTGATTCGGCTTTTATCAGCGATAGAAATTTTTCCAATCCATTTTCAAAATAAGTTTTATGATATTAATTCGCTTTTGCTTTGTTGTGCTTTCTATTTCTGTGATTTTTTTTCAGGGGAATAGCCAGACTGCAGCAACAAAGCCATCACTGAAAGTAAGCGGACAAGTTGCAAAACTACTAACGCTGACAGCAGAAGACTTATCAAAAATGAAACATGTAACAGCAATATTAAAAGACCGCGGAGGTAAAAATGTAAATTATTCCGGCGTACCGCTACAGGATATTCTGGGACTTGCCGGTGTTAGCACCGGAGGTCAGCTGCGCGGTGAAAACCTTTCGAAATACCTGCTGGTAAAATGTGCCGACGGCTATGAAGTTTTATTTTCACTCGCTGAAGTGGACAGTAGTTTTACCGACAGAGTGATCATTCTTGCAGATTCAACGGAAGGAAGTCCTTTGCCGTCAGATCGAGGTCCATTCAGACTGATTGTACCCGGTGAAAAAAAACCTGCGCGGAGTTCTTACCAGGTGTTGGAATTTGTGATCAGGTTTGCTGCCGATAAATAAGTATTAGAGTGGAATGTGATGTGGGGATTTTATATACTTCCAGATTTATCGGGAATTTTTTTAATAAGAAATTCAAATGATACAGGCAAACAATTATTCTTTGTCAGATGAAAGAAAATAGCTACCGGCTTCGCTAATTTTACATCATAAAAAGGCTTAAATTATTTCCTATTGCCGGCATTGTTTACACAGAATTTTTTCCTTGTCATCTGTGCCATGCCCACCTGGCCTGAATGCCCCATCGTTTCTGACTTAAATTAAAAACAGCCATCTGTTTGGAATTCGTAAATTCTGCTAATGGATAAAATCGAGACTTTAGAGGAACTGCATAAAAGAAAGTATGATTTCATTCCTGATGGCCTAAGAAATGAGATAGGTCATTTCAATATCTTTAAGCTGGAACCTCTTACAGGTGACAAGCACAACCTTTACCTTACAAATCACTGTTTTTAGAATTGCTGGAACGCCAGTTTCCGATCGATGATACACATAAGCGGCTGCAATTCAGAACTGCATCTGATTTTGCGAAACAACTGAATGTACACGTCAATCATTTGAACCGTTCGGTAAAAGAATCTACGCAGAAAACAACTTCCCGGATAATTGCAGAACGGATTTTACAGGAATCGAAAATATTGCTGAAACACAGTGCCTGGGGAGTGTCAGAAATCTCCTATGCGTTAGGGTTTACCGAACCAACACATTTCAACAACTTCTTTAAGAAACACCTGAAAACAAATCCGACGAAGTTCAGAAATGTCTGAATTTATTTGCAATTTATTTTTTCATAGTCCTGCTCATAAATCTTACCGTCTGTCATTTACCTGATAATTTATTCTGCGAAGCCGCAGGTAAATAATGGTGCTGTCATCTAATCCTGATCAACAAATGCTCGCAACTCGTTTCATACGGCAACGCTAACGTCGTTTGCCTACGGCCGGGATTTTCATCCTGGCCTTTTTATTTAAATACGGAACCTCTAAAGTAAATTTCAGCGGGTTGATATAATAGAAAATTCAGATATCAGGTCAGGAATAAAGCTGCTCCACCGGCTTTATATATCTTCGATGGATCAGGCCGGTTTCTATTCAGGCACCGGTTTGGGTTTCGGGCCAGGTTGAAGAGTTATCAGATTCGGAGGAGATTCAAATGCAAAAAGCTACAAAAAAAAGTTTTAAACTTATCCTGATCATGGGGCTGCTCACAGCCATTGGTCCGTTTTCAATTGATATGTACCTGCCCGCTTTTCCGGCAATTGCTAAAAGTTTAAATACTTCAGTTTCCCAGGTTACGCTTTCGCTTTCCAGTTTTTTTATCGGGATTTCATTCGGGCAATTAATTTACGGTCCGCTGCTCGAAAGATATGGAAGAAAGAACCCTTTGTATGCAGGACTATTGATCTATTTTATTGCTTCCCTTGGATGCGCATTGGCTCAGTCAGTAGAGTTCCTGATCATTCTCCGATTATTCCAGGCAATCGGCGGATGCGTTGGAATGGTCGCTGCAAGAGCGATGGTGCGTGATCTTTTTGAAGTAAAAGAAAATGCCAAAGTATTTTCGCTGCTGATGCTGGTGGTATCTGTTTCACCGATTATAGCACCTACACTTGGAGGATATATCACTGCTGCTTTCGGATGGCGTTATGTTTTTGTGATGCTGATCGTGGTGGTAATGATTATTCTTGCAGGCACCTGGTTTTTTCTGCCGGAAAGTAAAAAACCCGATCCCGGCTTTTCACTCAAACCGGTTCCGATCCTCCGGAATTTTGCCTCTGTTTTAGGGCATCCGCATTTTGTCACTTATGCGTTGACGGGAGCTATCTCCTACGCAGGCTTATATGGCTATATCGCTGGCTCTCCTTCTGTATTTATGGAAATCTACAAAGTAAGTGAACAGGAGTACGGTTGGATCTTTGCGTTTATCGCTGCCGGTTTAATAGGTTCAAGTCAGATCAATACCCTCGCATTGAAGCGTTACAGCAGTGAACAGGTAATAAAACTTGCGTCCTTTTGCCAATGCATTATCGGAATAACATTGATCGTTTTTAGTTTACTTGGATGGGTTAACATCGCCCTTACTATCCTTCTTATATTTTCTTTTTTGTGCTGCCAGGGTTTTATATTTCCAAATGCCACAGCCCTTGCGCTTGCGCCGCTCGGTAATAATGCGGGAAATGCTTCAGCTTTGATAGGTGCAATCCAGTTGTCTGTCGGCGGATGCGCATCCGCCATCGTGGGTATGTTACAAAATCACACTGCCCTGCCGATGGTTACGATAATGACCTGTTGCTCTATAACCGCATTTTTGATTTTCTCCCTGGGTACTAAATTTATGATTCAACGTGTTAATCCGGAAACAAAATTGCAGGAAGAAGTAGACATGATTAGTAGCCTATGAGACTGGGAGCGAGAGCAAGAGCAAGAGCAAGAGAAAGAGAAAGAGAAAGAGGAACAGCAAAAGAAAGAGAAAGAGGAAAGAGTAGAAACAGTAACAGAAACAGTAACAGAAAAAGAACACTTAAGTTCAACGTTAAACGTTTAACGTTGAACGTTGAACATCTAAGAAATAAAAATCTTTGCCATGAACAGCGATGAAAAAAGCCAGCCGGTATTCGAAAAGGGAGAAAGAGCTTCTGCTGATTATTTTACCGGAAATGTCTGGGTGAAATTTCTTGTTCCCAAATCAGATATATATAATTGCCAGATTGCAAACGTTGTATTTGAAGCAGGAGCAAGAACAAACTGGCACACGCATGCAGGAGGACAGATCCTGATTGTAATTGAAGGTGCTGGATATTACCAGGAAAAAGGCAAACCGGTACAGCTATTACACAAGGGCGATGTCGTACAGATTTCTCCCGACCTTGTACATTGGCATGGAGCCGCCGCAGATAGCAGCCTCACGCATATTGCTGTCAACACAAATACAGAACAGGGTGTTGTTACCTGGCTCGCTAAAGTAACGGATGAAGAATATCGTCATGTGAAATAGAAAAACACTAATAAGCAGCCAATTCAATTTATATTATTCAAAGTTCTGCTACATTCGCAGTTCTCCTGAACTAAGGAAAGTGCTGCTGTTTTCAAAACTAAATCCTGTTTAATGCGAATCATTTCAATACTACTGTTTTTGATTTTTGGAACAGTTTTCTCTTCCTGTAAAAATGAAAAGGGAAAAGAGTCAGCGAACAATACGCTTATAGGAAAAGGACAAATGCCGAATGCGGTTAGTGATGAAGCCGGGAATGTTCATATTGCATTTGGTAGCGGAGATAGCATCATGTTTTCAAGTTCTGCAGACAAAGGAAAAACATTTTCCCAACCAATATTGGTTTCTGTTCTTCCCGGACTCGCAGCTTCGCATATGCGCGGGCCGCAAATTGCTGCCACGGTAAATGGCCCCGCCATAATAGCCTGCGATAAGGCGGGTGATGTATTTTCATTTTATCAATCGAAGTCGGGTGAATGGATTGAAGGCGCGAGGGTAAATGATGTAGATACTGTTGCAAAAGAAGGACTGATGGCGCTTGACGGTGACCGGGGAATTCTTTTTGCTGTTTGGCTCGACTTGCGCGACGGACATAATAAGATTTTTGGTGCCCGGTCGGATGATGGTGGAAAGATCTGGTCAGTAAATAAAATGATTTATGCATCTCCCGACAGCACCGTATGCGAATGTTGTAAGCCATCGGTTTCTGTTGATGGTGTGAATGTATATGTCATGTTCCGGAACTGGCTGAATGGAAACCGCGACCTTCATTTGATTCAGTCGGTTGATGGCGGAGCAAATTTTTCTGCAGCGCAGAAATTGGGTGATAGCAGCTGGGCCTTGAATGGCTGCCCGATGGATGGAGGTGGCTTAATTGTTTCCCAAAAAAATGTACATACAGTCTGGAATCGCAAAGGCAATATCTATGCAAATGAACCTGGAAAGCCGGAGCAGAAAATTGGTTCGGGTAGAGGTTG
>JAATGW010000596.1 GCA_015654495.1 Chitinophagales bacterium | reverse complement strand
CCTGTAAAAGGATTGTGGTCAGTAAAATAAAATTTTCTTTGACTATTATCAATGCCGGGCCAAATATGATTCATCACACGGAAATCCTTTTCATTTTCACTTTTTTCAATTACGAAATCAAGAATTTCATGCAGGTCATCCACTTCCCAGTTTAAATCAATACCATTCTTTGCCGCATTTGTTTTGAAACTGATAGCACGGAATGGAAGACTGTTGAATGCATTTGCAGAGCCCAGCGTAAGAAAAGAAAATTGTTCTGCAGGCTGATCAGAAATCAGAAATCCATATTCCTGATTACCCATGACCTGAGGTGCATTCCCGACTGACGACCACCGATTGCCATTTCCCTGGTTTGCATAGCAGGCAATACGAAGGCTGATCCTTTCAGCAGGCTCCGCGCTAACCAAACTATGCGGACGCCAGCTGAGAGAAATATATACAGCTCCTGAGCTTTGATTGGTCTGGATCTGCCAGAATTCCTGCGTGCTTATATGATGAAGTGTGGCGGAATTCAGGGGCGACAACTGACTGCAGGCTGAGGGAAAGTAGCTAATCGTATACGAACTGAGTCCGGTCTGGATTTTGTTGAACCGAACTGGTGCATAATAATTTTCCTTTCCTACCGGCACAGCAAATTCGCCACTGTTGGTTTTTTCGGATTTCACCGGTCCATTTATAAAACTGTTCTCCCATCCCTGATTTGTAAAACCATACTGGTTTTCCGGACTGGTGATCGAACAATCAGATAATATAAGCAGTGATTCCGGGCTGCTGTAAATAATTCCATTCTGTAATGAAATATTTCCGGTGATGCGGAGCGATTTATTCGGAACCAGATTTCCTGATGGTTTTTCTACTATAAGTTTTTTTATCGCTGAAGGGAAACCCGTTCCTGTATTCTGCTGACCATTTGAAGTGAAATGAAAAACGGTCTGATCAGAAATAGAAATCACGGCGGTGCTTATAGCTGCGTCCGGTGAAAAAGGCTGCAAAGCAGTTTTGGAATCGACAAATAGTTCCGCATCGGCTTCCATTATAAATACTCCATTTCCTGAAATTGGATAATTGCTGCAATACAATGTGGCACCGGATTTCAGCTGAAAAATATTTGTATTATTCGCAAGTAGGATCGGGCGGTTCAGGTGACCTGCAGAGCCGGTATTCAGCATGATTTTGTTGAAGCTGGAATTAAGACTGATATTTCCTGATCCGGAAATATTGAAATCGCTGCCATTAAATTGTAAGCTTCGGTTTGATGAACCGGGCGATACAGGATGCAACTGAAAATTTCCCTTTACATCAAGGTTGTTATCAATAACAATATCAGCAGTCATTGACGATGTTAAAGTAACTCCTGAATTAATAACAAGATCTCCGCGGATATGAAGTGTCGAAACTCCGCTGCCATTATATGATTTGCTACCGGAACCTGCACTAAATACTAAGTTTCCAAACGTGTTTCCCGTTAAAGAAACCGTATATCCTGCAGCACCAGGTACATCAAATTCGAATGTTCCTGCCTCTGTACCTGCATCATTCACCAGCTGATCGATGAGCGTGGCATTGCCACGTGCTGTATGGTGAATATATCTTGCTCCGTTTTCAATTCTGAATCCGTTATCAACTATCAATGCATCTCCTGAAGATGCGCCTGAGGAATTTTTAAATATCGCTCCTGCTTTAAGCTCGAGCGCATTTCCATTTCCGGTAATGACCAACGCAGGGGCAATGTTATTCGACTGCGGAATTTCACAAATGATTTGCATTCCTGACTCAGGACTGATCAGCAGCGATTGAATATAAGAAGTAACTGCGCCAGCTGGCAGGTAAACTGTATAGTTGCCAGAGGTCAGACTATTATCCAGTAATACATCATCTGTTGAACCAGGCACTCCATCAGGGAACCAGTTTTCAGCTGAATTCCATTGATTGTTTGAAGCACCACCATCCCATTTTTTTTGAGCATTGGATTTTAAACTCAACGTTAACAACAACACAAAACAAAGTTTTCTCATAACATCTGATTTAATTCTCATCTCAGGCAAATTAGTATGCACATACCCCCTTAAAAAAGTACTTAACACCATTTTTTGACGTTATTTTCCCGACTTCGTGTAATCTTGCAGAATCAGTTCATTATGTGGTCATTGTGTAAAAAAGAATTAAGGCAGTTTTTCAGCAACCTTACCGGATATATGGCGATCCTGCTATTTCTGTTGCTGAACGGGTTATTTCTGTTTGTTTTTCCTGAAAGCAACCTCTTCGATTACGGATATGCCACGCTTGATAAATTTTTTGAACTCGCACCATGGGTATTGTTATTACTGATTCCGGCAATCACCATGCGAAGCTTTGCAGATGAATTCAAGAGCGGCACTTTTGAGATCCTGCGCACACTGCCATTGAGTAAAAAGCAGGTAATCTCAGGGAAATATTTTGCAGCATTGGTAGTTGTTGTAGTTGCAATCATTCCCACATTCATTTATGTATTTACCATCAGCCGCTTATCAACCGGTGGAATAGATACTGGTGGTATCATGGGTTCCTATATCGGCTTATTTTTTCTGGCTGCTGTATTCACTGCCATTGGCATTTTTTGCAGCAGCATCAGTTCCAATCCGGTAGTTTCATTTTTGCTCAGCGCCTTTGCCTGTTTTATGATCTATTCGGCTTTCGCAGCTATAAGTAGTTTAACTATTTTTCAGAATAGCTTGGGTTTTTATTTAGACCTTTTTGGAATTCATTCCAATGCTATAAAGAGACTTCCAGGTTTTCAAACTAGTATTGGTTATTACCTTGAGCTTATTGGCATTGATTCACATTATCATAGCATCAGTCGAGGTGTAGTTGATAGTCGCGATCTTGTATATTTTTTCAGCCTCATTGTTTTTTTCTTATTCCTTACCGCAAAAAATTTGCTGAAACGCTGAACCATGCTGAAAAAACTGATTAACCTGCGATTTGGGTGGCTGACATTTGCATTAATACTCGTTGTAATAAATATTGCTTTCAATACGCTTCATTTCCGTGTGGATCTTACCGGTGAGAAACGCTATACTATTTCGGCACCTACGAAAAAACTTGTCGGGGATCTGAAAGACCGGATTGACGTTACCGTTTTTCTTGATGGCGACCTGCCCGCAGGTTTCCGTAAGCTTGCCGGAAGCACGGAAGATATGCTTCAGTCATTTAAAAATATTTCGCCTAACCATATACGGTATACTTTTGTCAGGCCGGGAGAAGGGTTGGAGGATACAGCCAGGGCAAATCTTTACGATTCACTCCGGAGAATGGGAATCAATCCAACCAACGTAAAAGCCCAAACGAAAGAAGGCGAAAGCATGGAAGAAACCCTTGTGTTCCCGGGAGCTATTGTACATTATGGCGATCGTGAGATAGGCGTTGATTTTCTGCAGGGCCAGAGTAGTTTCGACGGAATCAACTCATTGAATAACGCTGAATCTTTACTTGAATATAAACTTGCAAGCGCTATTCATAAGGTTACCCAGGATACAATTCCCATTATCGGCTATCTCTCCGGAAATGGTGAGCCCGTTGACTACCGCGTATATGACCTCATTGAAAACACGCTACGCCCCAACTATGGTTTCAGAATTCTTCCTATCGACAGTGTGCCGCTGATACCGGAGTTTTTTAATGCTTTGCTGGTAGTTAAACCTTTGCAGCGCTTTAATGAAAAACAGAAACTGAAACTGGATCAATACATTATGCATGGCGGCAAAGTGATCTGGATGCTGGACAATCTTTATGCAAGCCTGGATAGCCTGCAACGCAGCCAGGGGGAATTTATAGCATTTGATCTGGGCCTGAACCTGGAAGATCAACTTTTTAAATATGGTGTCAGGATCAATCAGAACCTTGTGCAGGATTTGCAAAGTGACAAGATCCCTTCTGTGGTTGGCTCAGTTGGTGGAAAACCACAGATTGAAGTGTTGCCCTGGCCTTATTTTCCGCTGCTGAGGAATATATCCGGCCATCCCATTGCGAAAAACCTGGATTATGTTGTATCGCAGTTTCCTCAGTCGATCGATACTGTTAAAGCTCCGGGAATTAAAAAAACAATATTGCTTTCATCTTCTGCGGAATCCAGAATACTTACAGCGCCTGCCAAGGTTGAGTGGGCGAGTATTCGTACCCAGGAAGATTTAAATAAGTTTCACCAGGGAAATATTCCAATCGCTGTTTTACTTGAAGGAAAATTTCAATCCATATTTGCAAACAGAATTTCATCAGCCACTGCCGATACAATGGCGAAAGTATATGGCAAACCATTTTTACCTTCAGCGAATAAGGAAGGTAAAATGATAGTAGTAGCTGATGGAGATATTGCTATGAATGCAGTGACCCAGAACGAAGGTCCGCTTCAGATGGGTATGAATAGTTATACCAAACAGCAATATGCCAACAGGGAATTTCTCCTCAATTCCATTGAATGCCTTGTTGATAATTCTGGCATACTCGAAACCCGTGGCAAAGACTATACACTCCGTTTACTCAACAAAACTGAAGTGGAGGATTCGAGGTCTTTCTGGCAATTGCTCAATATCGCTCTTCCCTTGCTGCTGATAATATTTGCTGTAGCAGTTTACCAGTTTTTCAGGCGTAATGCCTATTTGCACGCTTTCAAATAGTTTATACATCCCGGAATTGTATCTTTACGGGGTTTCGAAGATGAACAAATTCGAAGGAAATGTGGACCGGTTAAATCAGAAACTGGTTTTTTTCAAGTGATCCGATATGACTCCAGACCAGATAAGCTACCTCACTTTCGTTATTCTTATTATTGGTGCATTGATTTTTGATCTTGGTTTATTAAGTAAGAGAAATACCACGATCAGTATTAAAAAGGCTCTTTGGCAAACCATTTTCTGGGTACTGCTTTCATTGGCATTCTGTACATTTTTATGGTTTGAAAAATCGCCGATGGTGGCGACAAAATATTTCACGGCCTATCTTATGGAATGGTCGCTGAGTATTGATAATATCTTTGTATTCATATTAATTTTCTCCTATTTCAGGGTAAAAGAAAGTGATTCGGCCAGGGCACTGCTGATCGGCATTCTGCTGGCCATCGTTTTCAGGATCCTGTTTATCGCATTGGGTATTGAACTGATCGAAAGAGTTCATGCCATTCTTTATTTCTTTGGAGCATTCCTGATCTGGACTGGCTACAAATTATTTTTTCAGAAGAATGATGCAGAGTTTGATCCGGGAAAAACAAAGATCTACCGCTTCATGAAAAAAGTTCTCCGGCTTTCTGAAACTGAACCAAACGGCAGATACTTCGTTGAACACAATGGAAAAATCTTTTTCACCAACCTCGCAGTGGTGGTTTTGATGCTGGGCGGCGTTGATATTGCTTTTGCTCTTGATTCTATACCTACTGTTGTTTCGCTTGTAAGGGAAGATGCAAATGTTCCGTTTACAGCAGATGATATTCTTGTAATTTATTCTTCCAATATTTTTGCTGTACTCGGCCTGCGTTCACTTTTCTTTTTGCTCAGAGGTGCGGTGGATAAATTTGATTTTCTGCAGCAGGGAATTGCGATCGTGCTTGTATTCATTGGAGTCAAAATGCTGATCGAATTTTTTGATATCCGGATTTCCATCTTTGTTTCCCTCGGCGTAATTGTGGCCTGCCTTACCGGATCCATTCTTTATTCAATCAACCATAACCGCAAACGGGCGGTGAAAGAAAAAAATATTTAAGCTTTCAATAATGCCTGCCTATCCGGTTCATACTATTGCTGAAATCACGGGCGGTGCCCTCAATCAGCCGGAAGCCGGAGCAGTAATTGAGCATTTGTTACTCGATAGTCGTAAACTCGTTTTTCCTGAATCCTCCCTGTTTTTTGCTCTGAAGACGGAAAGGCGCGATGGCCATGGATTTATTGCTGAGCTATACAAAAGAAGTGTCAGGAATTTTATAATCAGTGAGCCTGTTGATTTCAGTGAATACCCCGGCGCAGTATTCATAACGGTGAAGGATACACTTCATGCACTGCAGGCGCTGGCAGCTTATCACAGAAATTCTTTTCAGATACCTGTAATCGGAATAACGGGCAGTAATGGAAAAACGATTGTTAAGGAATGGCTGAATCACCTGATGGAACAGGATCTCCGGATTATCCGTAGTCCGAAAAGCTATAACTCTCAGATTGGCGTTCCATTGAGTATCTGGCCTATGTCAGCAAGCGATCAGCTTGCAATTTTTGAAGCTGGTATTTCTGAAAGAAGGGAAATGGTGAAGCTTGCAGAAATGATCAGGCCGACAATCGGGTTAATTACCAATATCGGCGAAGCACATGATCTTGGTTTCAGCAGTCTTATTGAAAAATTGCAGGAAAAACTACTCTTGTTCAGGCAATCTGAAACAATCATCTACTGCAGCGACCATGAGCTGATCGATGACCTCTTGCGCAGAAATCCTACATCATTTCCACAAAGATTATTTTGCTGGGGGCATTCGGCTGAAGCGGATCTGGAGATAAAATCAACCTCGGTCGGTAACCAGTCTGCAACAGTGGAACTTGAATATTATAAAAAGTCATTTCAATTTTCAATACCCTTTACCGACGAAGCATCCATTGAAAATGCTATTCATTGTTGCTGTACTTTATTATTGCTTGGTTATGATCCCGCTATTATAAGCGAGCGAATGGTACAGCTTCCCGTTGTTGCGATGAGGCTCGAATTAAAAAAAGGAATAAATGGTTGCTCGCTTATAAATGATAGTTACAGTGCCGACTGGAGTTCATTTAAAATAGCATTGGAATTTCTGGCGCGTCAGCAGCAGGTGGAACAGAAAACGGTTATTTTATCTGACTTCAAACAAAGCGGAAAGGAAAATGACGCTCTGTATCCTGATATCGCTGCAGCGCTCCGGCAGAAAAATGTTCAGCGCCTGATAGGGATCGGCCCATCGATCTCAGAATTTGCAAAACATTTTGAATATGCGGGCATCCGCTGCAGATTTTTCCTCACGACGGCAGATTTTCTTGAGCAGTTTCATCCATCTGATTTCAGAGATGAAACGATACTTCTGAAAGGTGCGCGCGCATTTGAATTTGAAAGGATCAGCCAGGTTCTGGAGCAGCAGGTGCATCAAACCGTACTTGAGATCAATCTCAATCATATAACGCATAACCTTAAGCGATATCAGCAGCTACTGCAACCCGAAACCAGACTGATGGTAATGGTGAAGGCGTTCAGTTACGGAGCAGGAAGTTTCGAAATAGCGAATCTGCTCCAGTTTCATCGGGTGGACTGGCTGGCTGTTGCATATACTGATGAAGGCGCCGATTTACGGAAAGCCGGAATCCGTTTACCGATCATGGTGATGAATACAGATGCCGCTGCATTTGAAACGCTTACCACTTATGATCTTCAACCTGAGTTGTATTCGTTTGAGATGACCCGCTGTTTTGATGCCTTTCTACGCTCGGAAGCTGTTATCGAATACCCGGTACATATCAAACTGGATACAGGTATGCACCGGCTTGGTTTTGCACCTGAAGAAATGGATGCACTGGCAGATTTCCTTTTGCAGACCAGGTCTTTCAGAGTCGTGTCTGTTTTCAGTCATCTTGTAGCGGGTGAAGACCCGGCTGAAGATGCATTCACCCTGCATCAGGCGGAAATATTCAAAAGCTGCTGCGCTATTCTTCAGAAAAAACTCGGCTATGGTTTTATAAAGCATATTGCCAATACAGCGGCGATCCGGAGATTTCCTCAGCTGCAAATGGATATGGTGCGCCTGGGGATCGGGTTGTATGGTGTTGACCCTTCGCATCCGGAACATGCTGATCTCAAAGAAGTATCGACATTAAAAACGACGGTAGCGCAGGTCAGAAAAGTTTCAGCAGGCGAAACGGTTGGCTATAACCGAAGAGGAAAAATTGTACGTGATTCTGTTATCGCGACAATCAGGATAGGATATGCTGATGGCTATCCCCGGACCCTTGGTAATTCGGCAGGCCATGTGTGGATCAAAGGAAAGCTTTATCCCACCATAGGAAGCATCTGTATGGATATGTCAATGATCGATATAACCGGTTCTGAAGGCATTACTGAAGGAACCGAAGTGGTCGTTTTCGGTGAAAGGCTTTCTGTATCTCGTTTAGCTGAATGGGCGCAGACAATTCCTTATGAACTGCTCACCGGGATATCCCCCAGGGTACGCCGGCTCTATTTTGAAGAATGACCCCCAAGCCCCTGATTCTCCTTATATTTGCTGTTCAAATTCCGAATTTGTGAAATTAAAGCATGTATTCCTGCTTACTTTTCTGATTCTTTTCGTTGACCAGGTTTTGAAGGTTTTTATTAAAACAAATTATTATCTGGGCCAGGAACATAACGTGATCACCGTAGTTTCCTGGTTTAAAAGGCATTTTATAGAGAATGAGGGGATGGCCTATGGCTGGAAACTGGGTGGTGAATGGGGTAAGCTGGTTTTAACGCTTTTCCGCCTGGTAGCAGTGATCTTTGGTACTTTTTATCTCCGCTATATCATCCGTAAAAAATACCATTCCGGCTTCGTGGTTTGTGCGACCCTGATCTATGCGGGAGCTATCGGAAACCTGATTGACAGTCTGTTTTACGGGCTTATTTTTGAAAACAGTGATCCTTATGTGCAGAATATTGCACATTCATTCATGCAGAAAGATTTTAGCAGTGGCTATGCCGGATTTCTCCATGGTAAGGTGGTTGACATGCTCTATTTCCCCATCATTACCGATGCGAAGTTTCCGGACTGGTTTCCTGTTTGGGGCGGGGAGCAGTTTGAATTTTTCCGCCCGGTTTTCAACATTGCAGACGCCTCCATTTCCCTTGGTGTATTAATGATTTTAATATTTCAGAAAAGATTTTTTAATACCCGGGACCAGGCAGTTCATCCGACTGTTGAAACCAGTTCAACAGTGAATGATGAAGTGCAGGTTTCCTGAACATTTAACCTGCTATAATTTCCTGTGATGAAAAAATATCTGTTACCATTACTGCTGATTATAGTATCCGCATCCTGCCAGAAAGAGGTCAGTTTTGAAGATGGTGGCGTTCCCGTTCCTCCTGATCCTTCCAACCCACCAATAGGAGCAAATTGTAAGGTTAAACAAATACTGCTTATTGATCCTGCTTCCAAAACCGGGCTCTATTCTATTCTTACAAATTTTTCACCTGATGGCACTGCAACACGGGTTGAGATTTATGACAGCATTGCCACTACCGTAGATTTTGAATCCATACCGGAATATAAGGGGGATACAGTTAAAGTGTCAGCCAATGAATATTTTATTCTTGATGCACAGAAACGCGTTAAGTCCTATACTACTTTTGACAATTCGGGTCCGGTAACAGATACGGTTTCTTTTATTTTTACTTATAACGGTGACGGCTACCTTCAAAAGAAGGAAGGGTTTATCCAGGGTATTCCCCTTCCGGTAGTAAGATTTACTTATACATGGTCAGGTGGAAACCTGGTTGCGGTAAACGGTGCAGTTGCAGTTCCGGGAGTTACGCAGAAAGTGCTTGACGCAACACTGGAATATGATGGTACAAAAACTGCGAAAAACTTTATCCAGGTATTACCGGATGGATTAGAGACTGCATTGTATGTGATGGCATTAAACCTCGGAAAAGTAGCTAAAAATGTGGTGAAGAAAATCTCAGTTACTACCTATGATGAAAATGGAAGTCTTGATGAGACCTATGTTTCCACTTACAGCGATTATAAATTTTCTTCTGATGGCTACCTCACTGAATGGACTGCTGCCGGAGATCTGTTAGGCGGTTCTCCTTTCGTTGAAGGGCGTTCTGTTTTTAATTATTTTTGCCGCTAACGCTGAACGTTAAACGTTGAACGTTCAACGTTTAACGTAGTTCCCCAGGATTCCCGGTCAAGACTTCTGTACTGAATTGCTTCTGCAATATGTTCCGGCTGAATTGTTGTATTTGATGAAAGATCGGCGATCGTTCTTGCTACTTTCAGAATACGATCGTAAGCACGAGCTGACAGATTCAGTTTTTCCATTGCATTTTTCAGGAGACCCTGACAGGCAGGATCGAGAATACAAATTTCCGCAAGCTGTTTACTGCTCATCTGCGCGTTTGCAAAAACACCGGCAGCGTCTGCAAACCGGATTGCCTGTATGTCCCTTGCAGCAATCACACGACTGCGTATTATTTTGGAACCTTCCTGATTCGATTGTGCGGACAGTTCATTAAATGGCACAGGTGTTACTTCCACATGAAGATCAATTCTGTCGAGCAGAGGGCCTGATACTTTGTTCAGGTATTTCTGTACTGCTCCGGGCGGGCAGGTGCAGGCTTTATCGGGATGATTGTAGAATCCGCAGGGGCATGGATTCATTGAAGCCACAAGCATAAAGGACGCAGGAAAATCAACTGCAATTTTTGCTCGGCTGATGGTTACTTTTCTTTCTTCCATCGGTTGACGCATCACTTCAAGAACTGCTCTTTTGAATTCTGGCAATTCATCAAGAAAGAGCACTCCGTGATGCGCGAGTGAAATTTCGCCTGGCTGAGGAATGGTTCCTCCTCCTACCAAAGCAACATCGCTGATGGTATGGTGTGGTGAACGGAATGGTCGCCTTGACACAAGCGTGGAGTTTTCAGCCAGTTTGCCGGCAACGCTGTGAATTTTTGTTGTTTCAAGAGACTCCTGGATGGTGAGTGGGGGAAGTATGGTTGGAAGTCGCCGTGCGAGCATGGTCTTCCCCGCACCAGGCGGGCCAATGAGTATTACATTATGCCCGCCTGCCGCGGCGATTTCCAGAGCCCTCTTAATATTTTCCTGTCCTTTTACTTCGCTGAAATCATTCTCGAACAGAAACTGATCATTAAAAAATAGTTCCCGCGCATTGATCTCAAGAGGTTGTAATAAATGATCCTCGTTTTCAAAGAAATCAATCACTTCTTTGATATGTGCCACACCAAAAACTTTAAGGTTGTTGACCATTGCTGCTTCTTTTGCATTTGCCTGCGGGATTATAAGGCCACGAAATTTATCTTTCCTTGCCTGGATCGCAATGGGCAGGGCACCTCTGATGGGTCGCACTGCGCCATCAAGACTCAGTTCGCCCATCATGAGATAATCCTGCAGTTTTTCCCAGCATCTGATTTGTTCGGAAGCACCAAGCACCCCGATGGCAATCGGTAAGTCGAATGCCGTTCCGCTCTTCTTAACGTCTGCGGGTGCGAGGTTAACCGTAATTTTGGTACGGGGCATTTCATAGCTATTGGTTTTTATTGCACTTTCTACTCTTTGTAAACTTTCTTTCACTGCTGCATCCGGAAGTCCCACGATATAATAATGTGCTCCCTGTTTATTCCAGTTAACTTCCACTGTTATCATCATCGCTTCCACTCCGAATACTGCGCTGCCAAATGTTTTTACTAGCATGAGGTGAAGATATACTCGCGAGCAGCCCTTTCCATGTGTAAATACACAGATTATCCCGCGAAAAAAACAGAAAAATTCCGGGGTTTAAACGGCACGTTCAACATAGGATTAGGTAGATTGGCAGACAAATCAGGTCAGAGTTGAATTCAGCTCATTTATAAATTATTGTTCAGTATCAGTAAATAATAATTTCCCGTATTCTTACCGTTCTTGCCGGCTTACCGTCTACTTTTTTTGAGATTAAAGCCATCTTCGATTTATTTGTGATAGCCGGAAAGGAAAGAGCGGAAATGAAGAAACGGTAAAAAGAATATTTCATTTAAGGACATTATCGAAATCCAGATCAGAACCAGGTTATAGGTCAAACTACCTAATCCTGCGTTCAACGTTGAACGTGCAATTTCATGTTCGTCCTCGTATTTAATATTGATATAACCATGTGAAAAAAACATTTTTAAAACGTTTTTTTCCCAAAGCGTTAATGGACAGTCTGATTATTATTGCAATCAGTATGCGATTTATGCAAACACCAGAGTAGAAATACCCGATTTTTCGCAGCCGTTGTACATTACCTTTAAGAAAACCACCGTAAATATTACCACATGAAAATTTTATAAGATTTGAATTGAAAAAAATTTTTGTTGAAATCAAAAAATTGTTTTTACAATTGCATCACAAACACCAAACTAACAATATGAATACACAAAAAACAATCAAACACACTCCGGCCATTTAGGTCACTCTCACTTTTAAAGACTCTGAAAATCCAATCCTCATTTGACTAGCATTACTGTTACACGCATACTCGTATTGAGCTTTTGCTGCTATACTTCCATTGCGTTGTAGTACAGGTTTTCATTTAACCCAGGTTCGCCACTCAGATAGTGGACAGGGATTATCCTGCCCTTTTAAAAAGTTTAAAACGCAACGATATGGCTAATTATCGGATGGTATTGCTTTGCCTTCTACTGACCTTGCTCGTGTTTCAAATGGGCATCGGACAGGATAGCTCTTTTATTGCAGGCATGAAGCAAATGCCCGTAGGTTATGTTCGCGATGTTGCCGGCAAAGCTGAAAATGTTGCCGGTAAAATTGAGCATAAGGCGCAAAAGATGCTTAACGATTTCGCGAAGCAGGAACAGAAACTAAAACGGCAGCTCAACCGTCTGGATTCAAATGCCGCGAAAAATGTTTTTGGAATGGCAGAACGGCAATTGAATGATCTGAAACAAAAATTACAGGTGCCTCAAAAGCTCGCTCAATATTTCCCTGACCTGGATTCGCTGAAAACTTCGCTTTTGTTTATTGGAAAAAACAGTTCATTGATAGGTGACGCAGATAAACTCGCCAAAGAAGTAAGTGAAGGGATGATAATAATTGATGAACTCGAAGGCAAACTTCAGCAGGCTGAAATGATAAAACAATTCATAAAAGATCAGAAGCAGCGGTTACAGGAACAGCTTTCCAGCTTTGGATTTGTAAAGCAATTTCAAAAAATCAATAAGCACTATCACTATTATTCGCAACAGATAAACGAATACAAGGAAATTTTAAAAGACAGAAAAAAAGCCGAACGGAAGGGGCTTGAACTGTTAAGCAACACTAAGCAGTTTAAGGAATTTATGAAGAAGAACAGTATGCTGGCACAGATGTTCAGGTTGCCTGGTGGAGGCGGAACTGAGCCGGATTACAGTGCCTATCTCTCAGGTTTGCAAACCAGGAATACCATTAATCAATTGATTCAGCAACAGACGGGAATGTCGGGTGCAAATGCACAACAGCAATTTCAGCAAACTGTGCAACAGGGCATGTCGCAGATGCAAGGATTAAAAGATAAAATAAATGAACTGGGTAGTAAGTATGACGCGCAGGATTTACCGGATTTTAAACCAAACGATGAAAAGACAAAATCATTTCTTAAACGACTTGAACCGGGAACCAACTTGCAATTTCAAAAAGCTAATAGCCTGTTTCCAAATTCAGCAGATATCGGGCTTTCACTTGGCTTCAAGCTCAGCGGGAAAAGTATCGTGGGTGTGGGACTGGCCTATCAACTTGGATGGGGTAAAGATTTGCGCCATATAAAAATTGAACATAAGGGGATTGGTATAAGGTCATTCATCGACTGGAAAATCAAAGGTGGTTTCTGGGTCAGCGGAGGATATGAAATGAACTATCATTCGCTGATAACAAAAGTAGATCAGTTGCGGGAACTCAATGCGTGGCAACATTCCGGACTGCTTGGAATAACAAAGAAGTTTTCGATGAAATCCGGATTCATTAAAGGAAGTAAGGTTCAAATTTTATGGGATCTTATGAGTGGTCGGCAGGTGCCAAGGACTCAACCCTTCTTGTTCAGGTATGGATATAATTTTCAATAATCGACTACATCATTTTTTTATGAGATTAGCATGCTTTTTTCTATTACTAACTGTCGGTGTAAATACTTTCGCACAAACGGAAAACAATAAAAAGTATCTGGGTAGTTACACACAACCTGCTCCAAATGTCGCTTCGTTGGGAAAGTTTGTCGATTGTCCGGTTAGCTTTTATACAGGTACCCCGGATATTTCCATCCCCATTTATGAATTGCAGGATGGCGCTGCGAAAACGTCAATATCATTGAGTTATCATGCAAGCGGTATTCGGGTTGCAGAACTGGCATCCTGGATCGGTTTGGGCTGGGCGTTGAATGCAGGTGGAATGATTACAAGGACAGTGCGAGGTGGGCCGGATGATGGCACATTTAATTTTGACCTTGCTCCTGGCAAAGGCTATTATGTCGATTCCGGAATCAGGAAAATTCCCAAATTACCCTACCCCGTTGGTGGGACAGTCCCTGAAGACCAGCAAAACTGGGGTGACTATAAAAATTTTTGGTGGCAGTTAAGTGCAGGTCAAGTGGACGGCGAACCGGATATGTACACTTTCAATATGAATGGCTACAGTGGAAAATTCATGTTCGATGAATTCAGAACACCAAGAATGCTAACAGATCAGGATGTAAAAATTACTGTTGTGCACGGCGGAGAATTCAAATCCTGGACAATCACAACTCCGGATGGTACGAGGTATTTATTTGGTGAAAATGATGTTCGTGAGGTTAACCAGATATATTCAACTTCAGGCCCGGATAACAATTCACTTAAACCTGCCAGCTGGTTACTTACAAAAGTCATCTATCCAAATTCCAAAGACACGATATATTATGACTACTCACCGGAAACATATTCTTATTTTGACTTAGGTCAGGAAATGGCCGTTTTTACACCCATTTGGGCCGCTGGTGGGTCAGAAGTGCGAAATGCCTGCCAGTTTGTTGGTGGTAGACCTGGTAATGTTTATAAAACTACAGTGAGTGGCTATCGGTTAACTAGAATAAGGACGAGAAATTATCGGATTTCATTTGGAGTCAACACTTCTATGGCGCGCATAGATTTGTTAAACGGCGTTTCCAACAAGGCGTACATGCTCGATTCAATTAAAATTTACAATAATCAAAATCAATGTTTAAAACAGTTTGTTTTATCTCACAATTATTTCAGATCAACGCTGATAAACAATGTTAGCCCGCTAATCCCCTCCTTCACTTTGGGAGACACAACTGACAATAAGCGCCTTAAATTCACAGCAATACAGGAATTTTCCGGTGACGGTCTAACTAGTAAACCGGCATATAAATTAACATATCAGGAAACAGCTCAGTTACCGAGACGACTAACGTATGACATCGATCATTGGGGTTACTCGAACTACTCTAATGGGGACAGGAATCAAAGATTTACACCAACTGTCAAACATGGGCTATGTAATAGCTTCAATGATGTTGGTGCAAATCGTGAAGCAAGTTGGCCAGCCATGTTACAGTTTTCAATAAAATCATTGCAAGATCCGCTGGGTGTGTTAACACATTTTGAATTTGAACAGCATGTGGCTGAAGGTGCCGTAACTAACGTAGGCGGTCTCCGGATTAAAAAAATTACAAACACTGATAGTTTAACCGGTAAATCCATAATTCGAAATTATACTTATGGATCAGGAGGAACACTTTATAAAGTACCTCAGTATATTATTGATCCATTAAACGAGTACTATTTTGAAAAGAAGAGCAGTACAGCAAGTTACCGTGGATATGCTTTAGGACCCCGGACAGTTTACTGCGTTATTCGCAACTCACAAAGTATTGTTCCCCTTCAGGACCTTCAGGGTAATCATATCGGATATTCTTCAGTGAAAGAAAGTTTCGGTACAAATGGAGAAGGCGGCTATAAAGTATATGGTTTTTTCGCAGACCGATCAAGCGCTTTCTCATCTCGTCTGGACATTAGTAATTATACAGCTTATGCAAGCATTCAGCATCCCATGTACGGCACATTGAGTGGATATTATGGAAATGGCTATTTCAATGAGATAAGTCCTGAAAACCTCGTCTATTACACCGGCATGATGTCTCAGGAATATTATCCCGAGGGACCAGCACAAATAGATTTCAGAAGAGGCCAGGTCCTGTATGAGGAGACTTTTGATTCAACCAACAATTTGCTGAGACAGGTAAAAAATGAATACACACAAAAACTTCATGAAAATTATTGGTTACGGGGACTAAAGTTGTTTAGATCTCAATACTTACCTGGCGGAACGACGGTAAGTGAAGTTATTGATGACGCAATCACATTTTACAAACTGCGTACAGGAATTTCACAGCTATCAAAAACAGTGACAATAGATTACAAGGACAACAAGCCATTTACCACTTTCACTTGCAATTTTTACGAAAGCGATTACCATACCAATAAAACAGGCGACTCCACAATTAATAGTACCGGTGATACCATTGTCACTAAAACATATTATACTCCCGATTATACCAATACCGTAACGGGGGATAATGTTTTCGGAAAAATGGCAGCGAGAAATATGATCCTGCCTGTAGCCACCAGAGTTTGGAAAAATGGAAAATTAATATCAGGAACAACTACGCTTTACAAAGATTTTGCGACTGCTGCAACAGATACATTTATAAATCCCCACAAAATATATGCGCTAGAAACCGCAGATCCGATGTCTCCTGCCACAGTAGGTGAGGCTATTCGTATGATCGGGAAGTTTTCCACGCTGGTGCCACATACGAAGTTTAAAGAACAGGCAGTTTTTAATGTAAATGGCAGCACTGGAAAGATCATCGAACAAAGACTTGTGACTGACAAAAATCAGGCATTGATCTGGGACGCCTCAACATCTTTACCTCTCGCGCAGGCAGATAATGCGATGTTTTCAGAAATAGCTTATAGCAGTTTTGAAACAGCCGAAAAAGGAAACTGGACATATACAGGATCGCCGACTACAGATGCTACTTCGCCAACAGGAACAAAAGCATATCCTGCTGCGAGTGGTGCATCAAAAAGCGGACTTACCTCAGCAAAAAAATACATTGTTTCCTATTGGTACAAAAGTGGTACACCCACGGTCACTGGCGGAACTCAATCGAATAGTTTTACAGGCAGAGTTGCCAATGGCTGGACTTATCGTCAGGTGACCGTAACCGGCACAACAGGTGTTACAATTGGCGGCACAGGATCTATCGATGAACTGCGTATTCATCCTGAATTGTCACAAATGACCAGTTATACCTATGATCCATTGCTACGACTAACGGCAATGAATAGTCCAAATAATACGGTCAGTTATTACGAATACGACTCGATGAACAGAGTAGTTGCTATTCGCGACCAGTTCGGGAATGTGATAAAAGCATTTGAATACAACTACGGCGGATCAGCCAGATAAATTTCCTTAGTCTAAAAATTATTCAAACATATGAGACGCTATTTTCTCACTATTGTTTTGTCTTTGCCTGGCATCGTGATTTCTGAAGCCATAACCGCGCAAGGAACTATTACAGGACCAGCCTGCGTTAAGCCCAGTTTTGAATATCAATACCTGATTAATTTCACCGGAAAGTTCAAAAACAAGTCTGAGATCTGTATCACAGGCGGACGGCTGGTAGATAGCAAATCAGAATGCACGCAGATAGATACGTTTGCTGCTGTAAAAGTCATCTGGGATGCCAAAGCCGTCAGAGGCAAAATCTCTTTTGCATCGGCAAAGGGAAATGCGGCATTTGATGTGAACATCATCGAAGAATTAAATCCAGGAACAATCAATACCCGAAAATCACAGCTAATTGAATACAATTCTAAAAGAGAACAGATAACATGTGGTCCTGCTACTGGTGGCAGCTGCAACCCTTCATATGAATATCAATGGGAAATTTCTGAAGATGCCATTGAGTGGAAGGAAATAAAGGGTAGCACGGATGTCAACCTGGCCAACCAGGAACAACAGAAAAGACCATTCTTTTACCGGCGTCGTGTAACCGAAAAAACATCCGGCATGGTAGCCTATTCAGATATTGCTTCAGTATATCTAAACTCCATTTTATTCTAACATCATGACACACCGGACGCTAAACCTGAAGCAATCAAAATATATTTTAGCATTATTTATCGCCACGGCTTTTTCATTCAAAGTACAGGCACAGTTCATGAGCATTTTTGGTCCAACTTGCGTAAATGCCGGAACTCAATATCAGTATGCATTGACAGGTGACTATCCAGGTATGGGAATCAACTGGTGTGTCACTGGCGGAACGATTCAGGGTGGATCAGGTGGTTGTCGTTTTGGCACCAACCTGAAAAATGTATTTGTAACATGGACCTCTGGTACAGGCAGATCGCTGACTGCAACCATTACTTCCGGCGGAACGGGAAGTGCGACTGTTAATGTGACGGTTACCGTGACACTAAATGCCGGAACAATCTCGAATACATCGCAGACAATAGCTTATGGCGCAACACCTACAACGTTAAGTTGTGCAGTAGCCACCGGTGGTCATTGTACGCCTTCCTATAATTATCAATGGCAAAGTAGCAGCGATAATGTAGTTTTTAGTGATTTGTCAGATTCAACCTCTCAGAATTTATCATTTTCTTCAGGACTTACGCAGACAACCTACTTCAAAAGAAAAGTTACAGAGGTATTATCCGGATCGATTGGATATTCTAATACTGCAACTGTTAATGTTAATCCACCGCCAATTGTGCCCGGCAGTTCCAGTCCGTCTT
>JAATGW010000270.1 GCA_015654495.1 Chitinophagales bacterium | reverse complement strand
TTGCTGATGATTTGAATGGCCGTATTCAGATAAGAGAAATAACGACCGCTGGTCATGAAATTGAATTAAAGATGAGAAAACCAGGTTCAACGTTGAACGTTACACTCCCAAAAGCGTCTTAACAGGATCCTTACCAAATAATAATAGCTCGGGATTTTCCAGAAGTTCTTTCACTCTTACCAGGAAGCTTACGCTTTCTCTACCATCAATAATGCGGTGATCATAACTCAAAGCCACATACATCATCGGCCTGATCACAATCTGACCACCGATCACAACCGGTCGTTCTTCAATTTTGTGCATACCAAGGATCGCAGACTGAGGAATATTGATAATTGGGGTACTCATTAGTGAACCGAACACACCTCCATTTGTAATTGTAAACGTGCCGCCCTGCATTTCTTCCATACTGAGCTTATTGTCCCTTGCCTTACCTGCCAGCTCCAGCACTTTCTTTTCAATTTCAGCCATACTAAGGCTTTCGGCATTTCGAATCACAGGTACAACCAGGCCTTTCGGAGCTGAAACTGCAATGGAAATATCGCAGTAGCTGTGATTGATTATTTCTTCTCCGTCAATATAGGCATTTACCGAAGGCCATTCCATCAATGCATAGGAACATGCTTTTGTAAAAAAGCTCATAAAGCCAAGACCTACACCATGACTCTCTTTAAACTTTTCCTTGTACTTTGAACGGATATCCATGATCCTGCTCATGTCCACTTCATTAAAAGTGGTGAGCATTGCCGTTGTATTTTTTGCTTCCACTAACCGGCGTGAAACTGTTTTACGCAGGTTACTCATTTTACTCCTCTCCTCACCCCTGCTGAAAGCTTCCAGTCCTGGTTTACGTCCCGGATTACTTAAAGCTTCAAGCACATCATTTTTAAGTATACGGCCACCAGTGCCTGAAGGCACGATACTTTTCACATCTACTTTTTTATCTGCGATGATGGCAGCGGCAACAGGACTTGCCTTCATATCGGCAACTGCAACTCCTGCTGTTTCTGCTTTTTTGATCTCAACTGCAGGAGCTGCTGCTACTGCAACTTCCTTTTTTACGGATTCCGCAGGTTTTGCTGTATCTGCGGGTCGTTCGGCTTTTTCATCAATCTGACAGGCGATATCACCAATCTTAAGGGTGTCACCTTCTTTGGCAATTGTTTTCAGTATTCCCGCCTGCTCGGCATTGATTTCAAATGTGGCTTTTTCGCTCTCCAGTTCGGCCAGTATCTCATCCCTTTCAACCCAGTCACCATCTTTTTTTATCCATTTCACCAAACTTACTTCGCTGATAGATTCTCCGATCGTTGGAACCTTTATGTCGATCATATTTGAATATTAGAATGTTTTTTAAGCTCTGGGTTTAATGTTATAAGTTCTACGTTTAAAGTACCGTATTAACATTGGGTACCAGGTTGTCAGGTATTATTTATGATTGACGCCCGAATGGTTAAATTAAACAGTTAAGATCGAATCGCCCTACCACCTCATACATAAAACCTATAACATATCACCTGATAACATGATAACTTAATAACTTATAACATTAAATACTAAATGCAGTCTCAATAATTTCCCCCTGCTCCTGTGCATGTACCTTACTGTAACCCGTAGCCGTAGATGCACTGGGTTGTCTGCTGATAACGCCAAAATTAATTTCTTTCAGATTCATCTGAAGGAATGAGGCGGCTCCCATATTCAAGGGCTCTTCCTGAACCCAGAACCAGGTTGCTTTGCTGTATTTCCGGTACAGCTCTTCAAGCTGTTTCAATGGTAAAGGGTACAATTGCTCAAGCCTCAATATCGCAACACCAGTGAGATTATTTTTCTTTCTGTAGTCTTCAAGTTCAAAAAAGAGTTTACCGCTGCACATCAGCACTTTTTTTACAGTTGAAGCTTCAGGCGCCTGCGGATCGTCCAGTACTTCTTTAAAGCCTCCGGTCAGCAATTCATCTACAGAAGAATAAGAACCGGGATGGCGTAAGTTGGCTTTCGGAGAAAATACAACCAGCGGTTTCCTGAAAGGCCAGGTCAGTTGTCTTCTCAAGCCGTGGAACAGGTTTGCGGCTGTGGTAATATTCACAGCAACCATATTCAGCTCGGCAGATTGCTGCAGAAAGCGTTCCATGCGCGCACTACTGTGTTCAGGACCCTGTCCTTCGTAACCATGCGGCAGTAGCATCACCAATCCGTTCATGCGGTTCCATTTCTGTTCCGCGCTTGAAATAAACTGGTCGATCATTGTTTGCGCACCGTTGGTGAAATCCCCGAACTGTGCTTCCCATAAAACCAATGCATCCGGATTGGCTAACGCATAGCCATACTCGAATCCGAGCACACCATATTCGCTCAGTAATGAATTGTAAATAAAGAATCTTCCATTGGCTCCCGGAATCCGGCTAAGCCTGTTGTAGGCAACATCAGTATTCTCATCACGCAATACCGCATGACGATGGGAAAATGTACCACGCCTTACATCCTGACCGCTCATCCGTACATCCTTACCATTAAGGATCAGGCTGCCATAAGCAAGTAGCTCTCCTGTTGCCCAATCAATTTTCTGCTCTTCAGTAAAAAGTTTAACCTTGTCCTGGATGAGTTTCTCCACCTTGCGAAGTGGTTTGAAATCATCCGGCCATTGCATTAATGATTTGAAGAGTGTATTAAAGTCATCTTTACTGATGGCTGTTGATGGAGATTTATCAAAGTCGGCGACATTCGCATGTCTTAAACTTTTCCAGGATAATTCCGGTTGCTGATAGTGATACGGAAGAGGGTTCTGCTTGATTTCATCCAGCCTTTCCTGCAAATCATCCCAGAATTTCTTCTCCATTTGTTTTGCCAGATCCTTCGCATCAGGTTCACCGTTTTCCATCAGGAAGTTGGAATAAACCTCTCTGGGATTCTGATGTTTTTCAATCAGCTCATAAAGATGCGGCTGTGTGAATTTCGGATCATCACCTTCATTGTGACCATGGCGCCGGTAACAAACCATGTCTATAAAAACATCTGAATTAAATTTCTGACGATATCGTGTTGCTATCTCAGCGCATTTTACCACAGCTTCCGGGTCATCACCATTTACATGCATCACAGGTGCCTGTATCATGGCAGCAAGCGAAGTACAATAATCAGCACTGCGCGCTTCATCAAAATCAGTAGTAAAACCAATCTGGTTATTAATAACAAAATGAATAGTTCCTCCGGTATAATATCCGTCGAGCTTACTCATCTGAACTATTTCATAAACAATTCCCTGACCGGCAATGGACGCGTCGCCGTGTATGAGGATCGGCAGGATTTTATCATAATCACTTTTATATAAAACATCCGCCTTCGCCCTTGAAAAACCTAATACCACCGGGTCAACTGCTTCGAGATGCGAAGGATTCGGCATCAGTTTCAGATGAATGGTTTTGCCATGTGCTGTCTCCACTTCGGAACCAAAACCCATATGGTATTTCACATCCCCGCTTCCCATGGTCTGGTCCGGAATCACATTTCCTTCAAACTCACTGAAGATCTGTTCATAGGTCGGACCCATGATGTTGGCCAGGATATTCAAACGGCCGCGATGCGCCATCCCGATAACACATTCGTGAACATCAAAATCTGCAGCCTCGGTTAAAATGGAGTCAAGTGCTGCAATTGTCGTTTCGCCACCTTCAAGTGAAAATCTTTTCTGGCCGATATATTTTGTGTGCAGGAATTTCTCAAACATCACGCCCTCATTCAGCTTCTCCAGTATCCTTTTCTTCTTTTCAAGTGGTAACGGTGTAGTGAAATTCCTTTCCATTTCTGTAGTCAGAAAATCCACTTTTTCCTGATCGCTGATATACTTGAACTCGATACCTACATGCGAAGCATAGCTTCTGGTCAATTGATCAAGAATCCTGCGAAGAGTAGTATTTCCGAGGCCGATAAGATTTCCGGCATAGAATGTTTTATCCAGATCGGCTTCCGACAGGCCATAGAAATCCAGTCCCAGGTTCGCACCACGGTCTTTCCGCTGACGAATCGGGTTGGTTTTGGCTATCAGATGGCCGCGGTTGCGATAGCCCAGAATAAGGCGGTAAGCGCCCAATTCTTTTCTCCAATCTACTGTTTCCGAAGGTGTTGCCAGCGTTTCAACCGCTGTTTTCTGACTACCGTTCAGACCGGCTTTTGTACCTGAACTGGCAAAGTCAAATCCTTCAAAAAACTTTCTGAACTCCGGATCCACGCTTTCCGGGTTCTTCACAAAATCCTGATAAAGTTGTTCGATATAAGCCGGATGGGAATTAGTTATATAGGAAAAGTCCTTCATCGCTCGGGCAAGTTGATTTTTCTCGTTCAAAGGATTACAAATATCGTGGATAAAACGGAAATTGAAAGCCGGATACATGAAAAGCCCGTTATACTGGATTATAACTTTGGAATAAATGATTTCAGGGTAGTTTTAGGCTTAGGAACGTGGGTGTTAATTTATCCTGCTGAGATTTGGTATTTACACTTGCCAGGCTTACCTTTGCCGTCCTAAAAATTCAGTAAAGCAAGTTATTATGGCAAATCATAAGGCTACCAAAAAAGATGTTCGCCAGTCAGCAAAACGCAGGGAGAGAAACAGGTATCAGGGTAAAACCACCAGAAATGCAGTGCGCGACCTGAGGGCATTAACCACAGCCGATGACGCCCAGGCTTCTTTTTCTGCAGTAGTTAGTCAGATCGACAAACTCGCGAAAAAAGGAGTTATCCATAAAAATAAAGCCAGCAATTTAAAGAGCAGTCTTACCAAAAAGATAAAATCGCTCGCGAAATAATTTACATCAGGAGAAAAGAATCAACCGCCTCTTTAAAGGCGGTTTTTTTATTTTAATAATTTTCCGGAATCCGGATCCTTTGTATTTTACCTGCTCATTTACTGCGCATATTATGAGAATTCGATCAATACTCACGCTTACCCTTATCTGTTTTACAACAGCCGGTTTTTCCCAGTCAGACACCCTTCTCAGAGCGCTTGATTATAATTTTCAACCAACCGCTGAAGCAAAGGGCTTATTCAAAACTATCTGTATCATTTCAAAAATTGACAACGGATGGCTGGTAAGGGACTATTACCG
>JAATGW010000283.1 GCA_015654495.1 Chitinophagales bacterium | reverse complement strand
TATATATTCGTCGAATTCGAGCACAATCCGGTCACCGGTAAAGTTTCTGGTATTTTCACCAGGCTGAGCCTGGACCAGTACCGGCGCAATGGAGTCTCTCGGGCCGCCTGTGGGGGGCATGGGCTGGCCGCAAGCTGTTGTAAGCAACCAAAAGCCAATGATTAAAACAAAAAGTCCGGTAAAACCTGAAAAATAAGTAGCATTCATATTGGGGAACAAGGGTGCAAACTTAGGCGCTTTTCCCGTTATTGAACCAGCCTGAAACGTTAAACGTTGTTTGTTCAGGTTTCGGCTTCTTCTTCGTCCGGTTCGGCGGTCTCGTGCAGGGCGACTGCAAGGTTATTTGTTTTGACAAAATTGCACCAGTGACAATCCTCCTTTCCACAGCCTGTATAGAAATCATGTTGCTGGATTTTTTCCCAGGTAGTTGTTATCTGATGCGAGACTGTTGTGATGTCCTGAGGGCTGATATCTAGCTTACGCCTTCTGTATTCTTTTTTCTTATCAGGTTCAATAAAGTCAAATTCCGTGCTCACGACTTTCCAGTCCCTGGATTTTTCATTATCTATAAGAATTTTGTAGAAAACAGCCTGCCGCCAGTAGTCGCCACCGTTAGGTTGTTTTTCTGATGGACCTTTTAATTTGTCAGTTGCCTTATCCGGATCGCCGGTTTTATAGTCGACAACATTTACATTTTTACCTTCAAATTCAAGTTTGTCAATTTTACCTTTCAATGGAACGCCGTTTACCGCAACATTTTTGATATTTCTTTCGATGCTCACAATTGTATTGAAAGTATGAATGTATTTGTCATAGTAGTTGGCCAGTACATCATGCCCATATTCCAGGCGACGAACAAATTGTTCCTGCGTGAAACTCTCACGGTGCCGGTGCATATACCATTCAAAATCACTTATGAATTCTTCTTTTGAAGGAAATACATCTTTGTCGATCCGCTTGCGGAATAATTGCTCAAGGGCATGGTGAACAGATGAACCGAATTCAGTTGCCTCATTTTTGGGTGATGGAATACGGATGAGATTTTTGAAGTAAAACTCCAATGGGCATTTCAGATAGTTATTAAGAGCAGTAACATTCATTGCAAAACGCTCCAGCATTCTTTTCACAAATTCTTCCTCCAGTTTTGCTATCTCAGGGATCGTTTCTGTAAAAGTCAGCATAGCGAACTGGTCCATTATTTCATTGGTCAGGGTCACTTTATTTATGTTGAGAACTGGATTGGCATCAAGTATTTCTGAAATAAATTTTGATGGTTCCTGCTCCTTTCCATCATCTTTAAACCTGGCAAATGAAATGAAAAGGTATTGCTCGGCCCGGGTAAGGGCAACATAAAAAAGTCGTCGCAGTTCTTCTTCGGAATTTGAACCTGAAAGCGTACTGAACATAGTATCCGGAAAGCTGTATCCTCCTGATGGTTTTCGTTTTCTCTCCCATACTGCAGCATTACAGCCGGCGAAAAACACATAGCGAAACTCAAGTCCTTTAGAGCCATGGGCAGTAAGCAAATTAACTCCATCTTCATTTCCGCTAACCTGCACAAGAGGAAGGCGGATTCCTTCTTTCTCCATAAGATCGATAAGGTTTACCAGGTCCTGAAGACCCATTGCAGGGTCACGACGGGTTTCTTCGCGAATAAAATTGAATAAACCGGTGAGAATCTGAAAGTCGCCATGGCGATCGGCTCCCTGCATTACAGAATTAAGTACACCTGCTTTCCGGATTATCAATTCAAACAGCCCCTGCAAGGTAAAATTCGGAACGGCACCTATGAATTCTTCAAGAACCGCCGATGCTTTTTTGAGACTATCATTGATAGCAGGAGTAAAAAGATCTTTCGGAGGCAAAGCGCTTTTTTGCACCAGTTGCTCACGGATGGAAGTTTTTTCACCCTTGTATTTTTTTTCTGATGTTTCAAAACTCAGCTGTGCAATAACAATAGGAGGAATATTAAACCAGTCAAAATGCAGCAATTCAAAAAGTAATTCTTCGCCGCCAAATGGCAAATCGTGCTCGGCGGCGATGTAACGGAAAACTGTTGTTATTTTATTTGCTAACGGAAGGTCGAGGATATTGAGAAATCGCTTACTGTAGGCCGGAATATTTCTTTTTTTGAAAACATCCATTAATGTTTCCCCGTAGCGGTTTTCTTTATAAATAACAGCGATTTTACCTGGTGGGATTCCTTGTTCTATAAGTGCTTCGACTTCCAATGAAATGCCTGCCATTTCATTTTGCTGCGATTGATATTCGTTAATGACAGGCAGATGCAGAATTTTGCTGATGGCTGAATTGGAAGCAACCAGTTCTTTGGAAAGTCCGGATAATTTCTTCACAAGGCGTTCTTCATTTCTATTGATGAGCGCGCCTGATAAATCAAGGATTGGTTGTACCGAACGGTAGTTATTGGTCAGCACAACCCGTAGAAGATCCTCTTTGTACTGATTAGCGAATTCAAGCATGTTTTCCACGTTCGCACCCTGGAAGCGGAAGATGCTCTGATCATCATCACCTACAACAAAAATGTTCGGTTTTTCCCAATAATTGATCAACAGACTAACGAGTTTGTTCTGCGTACCACTGGTATCCTGAAATTCATCCACCAGGATATAAAGATATTTTTCCTGGTATCTGCTTAACAGCCGGGGATTTTCTTCAAAGGCTTTTATCACCCAGTTAATCATGTCATCAAAATCATAGCGGTTTTTTCTGCGCATGATTTCCATAAAAGGGTCATAGAGTCCCACAGCAGCACGCAGTTTATTCATCTTCTCGGATTCGTCGGCTATTTTGTCTTTTTTTAAATCACCTGGCTGGAATTCCTTGTATTTTCTTTTATAAATGAATTCTTCACGATTAGGGAGGTCATAGATATAGGCATCAATCCTTTCGTTTATCCATGCCGGTGACCAGCCTTCTTTTTTCATGACACTGAAGAGGGGAGCGAGGTTGGTGATTTCATAGTATACATCTCCGCGATATCTTTTAAGCGGATGGTTTTTTGGAAGTCCGTCAATCAGTTCCTTCAAGAAACTTATTTTCTCCAGCTCAGAAACAGAATCCAGTTCCCGTTTTTCAAAGTGTGAAAGGTTATCCTGGATCACATCGTTGCAAAAAGCATGAAAGGTGTAAATGTTAACATGGTAAGCTTCCGGCCCTATAAACTGCAACAATCTTTTGCGCATCGCCACAACCCCGGCATCGGTATAGGTGAGGCATAAGATATTTTCAGGCGCAGTATCTGTATCAAGCAGAATTTTCCCGATCCGGCTGGCCAGGATCTGGGTTTTGCCGGTACCCGGTCCGGCAATCACCATAACCGGACCTTCAATAGTATCTACAGCCAGTTTTTGTTGTTCATTTAAGCGTTGGTATTCTTCCTGAAACTTTGATTTTAAATTTGCTCTGGATAATGACATGCAATAAAACTTTTTTTCCAAACACCGGTTATGCTGTGTTAGCACAAACTCAAATATCCGTTAATGCCGGTTCATTATCTACAACAAAATCAAAAGATTCCAGCTCCCCTTGAAACGGTATGGTACTTTTTTGCTGATCCGAAGAACCTGGCAATCCTTACGCCGGACTACCTGAATCTGAGATATACCAATGAATTATATGGTGAAAAAATGTATCCTGGTCAGGTTATTACCTATAAGATAAAACCTGTTTTCGGAATAGAAATTTTCTGGATGACGGAAATTACTCATGTTGAAACTGGTAAATATTTTGTTGATGAACAGAGAGTGGGACCCTATTCTTTATGGCACCATCAGCATCATTTTAAAGAAATCGGTGGCGGTGTTGAAATGACCGATATTATTCACTATAAAAATCCGTTCGGGCCTTTGGGTTTATGTGTGAACAGTCTTTTTGTGCGAAAAAAACTGGAAGGAATTTTTAAATACCGGCGAAAAAAAATTGAAGAAAGATTCGGGAAATTCAATGATCAGGTTTAATACTTCGTACCTCGTCCTTCGTACTTCCAACTTCAGAAATACCCGGTTTGAGGTATAGGAACTAAGTGGCTATCAACCTAATTTCGGAATACTCAACTAGACAGCCTTGTTAACCTGAGGATACATAAAGCATTACACAGAATGAATTCCGGGCTTCCCAAATTGCCTAACCAAAGTCCGGATTTAAAGCCCCAGTTCTACGGGGCTTTACTGTTGGGGACTGAATGGGTCGGGAGTCAGGAGTCTGGTGTCTGGAGTCAGGAGTTAAAGCTAAAAGTCATAAGCAAAAAGCCAATTGCCAATAGCATTTATTTGGACATAGAGGCGGATTGAAACCCTCCTATTGAAGATCATCGGGCCTGCGGCTTTGTAATTAAATTTTCAGGAGGACTTTATTTTAGCAGCAACTTATAATTTTCAGAACTTCCCTTCCGGCGGATTGAAATCCGCCGCTATAAGATCATCGAGCCTACGGCTCTGTGATTGATTTTCAGGAGGACATAATTTAGCAGGAACTTATAATTTTCAGAACTTCTTACCTCTTACTTCTCACCTCTTACCTCGTTCAAATCCGCCGCTATAAGATCACCGAGCCTATGGCTCTATGATTGAATTTCAGGAGGACATTATTTCAGCAGCAACTTATAATTTTCAGAACTTCCCTTCCGGCGGATTGAAATCCGCCGCTATAAGATCATCGAGCCTACGGCTCTGTGATTGATTTTCAGGAGGACATAATTTAGCAGGAACTTATAATTTTCAAAACTTCTTACCTCTTACTTCTCACCTCTTACCTCGTTCAAATCCGCCGCTATAATATCGTCGAGCCTACGGCTCTATGATTGAATTTCAGGAAGACATTATTTCAGCAGCAACTTATAATTGTCAGTACTTCTTACTTCTTACCTCGTACTTCGTACTTCAAAATCATCCCGGCATCCTCGAGATATATTTTTCAATCTGTTTGATCTGATCAACCACCTGCTGGGCGGTTGGTTTCTGGGCTTTGGCTTTGCGGAAAAATTCTTTGGCAGCGCGGAATTCTCTTTTCTGGATCATAATCTGGCACATCTGCAGATAGGCGAGGGCCATGCTTTCTTTATCAGGAATGCCGGCCTTGATGGCCTGGCGGATCATGCTTTCACCCTGTTTCATATCGCCTTTCTGCAGACTCATCATACCCAGCTGCAGTTTGTTTGATCCTTCTGCTTCTTTCATAGCGGAACCACCCAGAGACAGGCTCTTTTTCATATGGGTTTCAGCGGAATCAAAATCCTGTTTCATCATAGCCAGATTGCCCCTCAGGGTGTGATAAACGGAACGGACAGGTTTATACAACAAATTCGGAAACCAGATGGTGTTGAGTACTTTTTCCGCACCTTCAAAATCACCGCTTTCGAGGTGATCCTGAATCAGACGCAAAGGACCTATAAAGAAATGCGTGAATATGAGGAGTGCCGCAACGATGTAAAGCGCCAGCGCCGGCCAGAATCCGCTGGATACGTTAACAGCAATTGCGCCTAAAAGGGCGGCAATACCCAGCCAGAGACGATATTTAAGAAAGAGATTAAGCCACTTCATTGTTGAAAATTGGACGGCAAAGATAGGATGCGAAGTACGAAGTTCGATCGACGAACTGTGAAGTATTTGAATACAGGTCACTTGTGTCCTGTAACTGGTTTAGCCAGGAGGTTTTAGTTAACAGTGGCGGGTTTGCAGAAAACCATTATTTTTGCTGCCCGTTTGGAGAAGTCGGGAGTCTGAAGTCTTGAGTCGGTAGTAGTACTTCGGCCTTCGTCGCTCGTACTTCGTACTTCCCTCGGTCCCGTAGTTCAATGGATAGAATAGAAGTTTCCTAAACTTTAGATACAGGTTCGATTCCTGTCGGGACTACAAGCCCGCTGAAGCAAAAGCGTCAGCGGGATTCTTTTTTTATGCTGAAAGCCCAAAACCGGAAGCCGGGAACAGAACGTTGAAGTTTGAAGTCTGTATCATTTTGTCAGAACTTCTTACCTCTCACTTCTCACCTCTTACTTCAAAAGTTCCCTGCCCGACTGCGTCCTTCAGGCTGAGATTCCTGTCGGGACTACCAAACGAGATTTTGAGCCAGCTTTAATGAGAATGGCTTTTTTCATGGGCATTCAGAAACTTTACTGGTTCAGGAATTGATATCAGTCTGTTCTCAAACTCTTCACCGGATTTGCAGTAGCTACCTTAAAAGTTTTAAAGCTTACTGTAATTAACGCAATCGTCAATGCCATCATGCCTGGTATTGCCAGCACCCACCAGCTTATAGTGATTTTATCTGCAAAACCTTCCAGCCATTTATACATGGCCCACCAGGCTACGGGCATGGCAAAAAAAACGGCGACCAGCACCAATTGTAAAAAACTGCGCGACAGCATTACCATTACATTGAATGTAGTGGCGCCTACCACTTTTCGTATGCCAATTTCTTTTTGCCTTTTTTGCGCGGTAAAAGCAGCCAGGCCAAATAAGCCGAGACTGGATATAATAATTGCCAGGCCGGCAAAATAACTGGATAGAATAGCTATGCGTTGCTCGGTAAGGTATAATGCCTGGTAATCATCATCCATAAAACTAAAATCAAAGCTGTAAGCCGGTAAAAATTTGTTGAAGGTTTGCCTAACCTCATCAATAACGCGGCGTTCCATGCCCGGCTTTATTTTAACCAACACATTACGACCATTGGGTTGCAATCTGATGATCATCGGCTCAATAGGGTTGTGCAGTGACCCGTAGTGAAAATCTTTTACCACGCCTATAATTTCACTGCCACCATTCATGTTTATTGTTTTTCCAACCGGATTGTTAAGGTGCATCATTCTAACGGCAGCTTCGTTCAGTATTATTTTGTTATAATCGTCGTGGTATAATTTTGAAAAGCTGCGGCCTTCTTTTAACGGTATGCCTAATGTTTCAAGGAAATCATAACCTGCAAGCGGCGACTGGAAAAGATAGCTTTCATCACTTTTTTGACCGCTCCATGATACGCCTGATTGACCCGGTAATTCTTTTAATATACCTCCGCCCATATTGGTCGCATGCGAAACACCGGCCAGGCCTTTAACTGCGTCCATAAAGGCTTCAAATGTTGCATTTGATTTTCCTTCTGCAAGGCCATCCCATGGAGTATACAATTCCCCTTTCCAGGTAAAGGTTAAAATGTTGTCTTTGTTATACCCCAGGTTTTTTGTTTGGGTATATTTTATCTGCCGGTTAACAACCATAAAACCGATCATAAAAACGATTGAAAGGGCAAATTGCATTATCACCAAACCTTTGCGTATCCATAGTTCGCCCAGGCTTGTTGCAAGCTTACCTTTCAATACTGCAACCGGTTTAAAGCGGGATAAATAAAAAGCCGGGTAACAACCGGCGATAAAACCGGTAAGAAGCGCTATGCCAATAACAGGCAATGTAAAGCCTGCAGCTTTGCTTAACGTTATGCTTTTACCAGTAATAGCATTAAATTCTGGCAGCAGTATTACGATTAGTATAACGGCTATGCCTAAAGCCATCAACGCCATTAATAATGACTCTGACAGAAACTGAATAACCAATGACCTACGGCTTGCGCCAATGGTTTTCTTTATGCCAACTTCCTTCATTTTACCGGCGGATTGTGCCGTGGAAAGATTGGTGAAATTGATACATGCAATCAGCAATACAAATAATGCTATTATGCTGAAGATGCGTACATATTCAATTCTGCCACCTGCCTGTACACCGTTTTCATAAGTGCCGTGCAGGTATCTTGAAGAATACTGCTGCAAAAACATGGTAAACTTATCGAGTTCAGAGTTTTTTGTTTGCAGGTAACCGGCAACTTTTTTATTAAACCTGTTAACGTCAATTTCTTTTCTTAATACCACGAATGTTTCTGCATAGTTGCCTGTCCACTCCCTGGCCCACCGATCGTTTTTTAGCAGTACATTAAGGTTCATCACAAAATCAAATTGCCTGGTTGAGTTGGCGGGTAGTTGCTTAAACACGCCTGACACTTTGTATATGCCTTTAAAAAAAGCATTGTTCCAGTTAATGATTTTACCCAGGGCATCTGTAGTTTTAAATAGTTTTCGGGCAAGGCTTTCGCTTATAACAACATTGTTCTCATCTTTCAAAGCATTGTATTTATTGCCCTGCAGCAAAGGATATGAGAACACTTTGAAGAAATCATTACCAGCAATGATTCCCTTGCTCTGTATTTGCACCTTGTCCGTCGATACGATGCCTTCTTTACTGCCAAAATTAAAAAAGTCGTTTACAGCAACGGCATCCTCCACCTCCGGCATATCCTTTAAAAGCGCTTCCGTTAACGGCACCGGTGTATGATCCCAGGTCATTATGCCGTCAGCAGTTTTAAAATTATTCATTACCTGGTACAGGCGGCTGTCGTTTGCATTAAACTTATCAATGCTCAGCTCGTCACTTACCCATAGATAAATCAGAATAGCGCCGGCAAGCCCGGTAGAAAGACCAACCAGGTTCAGCCAGGTGAACTGGCCATTCTTTTTTATACTTCGCCACGCGATCTTCAAATAATTTCTAAGCATAAAATGACGGTTTGATTTCATTTCAAGCCGCTGATATATGGCTTGATGGTTTGAAATTACCGCTGCTGATCGTGACCAGGGTCTCATATGATAAGATGAGTCCTTATTTTCCAGGTTATTTTTAAATTCAGCGGGGCTTTTCCCGGTCATTTGCTTAAAGGTTCGGTTAAATGTAGCTTTTGAATTGAAACCGGCCTCAAATGCAATACCAAGCAAGGTTAAATTATCGTAACCCGGGTCCTGAATTTTGGATACCACATCACGGACGCGATATTCATTAATGAAATCATTGAAGCCTTTTTTGAATACTTTATTGATAACCCGCGATAATTCGTGAGGAGGCAGGTTGAGTTTTTCAGCAAGAGAGTTTAGGCTTAATTCCGGGTCCTGGTAATACTGGTTGATTCCCACTTCCTTCTTAATCCAGGCGCCTTTTGACCGCAGTTCTGGAGGTACAGGAGGCTTAAAGTATGCATCAATTTGTGCTTTTGTAGCTGCCTGCGGCTTCAATAATGCCGCTGCCGCTGTCCATATGATAATTACTACGAAAAAGATATAAAAGGAATAATTAACATGCACACCTGGTTGATTGCGATAACCAACAAAGTCCACGGCGGCATAGTATATCCAAAATAGCCATAACAGAGCTGTCGCCGCCAGCAGGCGGCGCAGCCACCGGAATTCAAGAAGGGGGCGGTCCATCAGAACTGGCTGCAGTTGCCGGTAAAATTTTTGAATAAGCCTATCCGACAGATGCAGGTAGGTTATGATGGAAATAAATATCAGCAGTTGTAATACCGGGTTCAATTGTTGAAAAGTAGGAGTGACGTAGGTAGCAGCGCCTGTTTCGGCACTTTCCCGGATTTCCAGCATCAATGCTGACAGTTCTAACAATAAGGGACTAAAATGCAGAAGGCTCCGCCAACTGAATTTATACTGCGGGCGCGTTATTTTCAGCACATAAAAATATACCAGAGGGCCTAGCGCCAGCAAAAATTGCATCGGCAGCCAATCCCAGCGGGGCAGATAAGTTTCAAGCTTCAGGTCAATGGCCAGTATGCGGATCATCCATAAAATCATCGTTGTCAACCCCAGAGCAAGAAACCGGTTTGCACTGCGGTTGATGGATTTGGTGATCCATAAAAGAAGGGCAAATGTGAGCCCTGTAAATATAGCGCCGAGGAAGGCCAGGTCGTACAGGTTAATATCGAATGTATATGAATTCAAACAGGTTCGCTTTTAAAATTGCAAAGCCAACGGTCCGGATTGCCCGGTCATCCTGAAATAGTTTAGAAATATACTGTGTTTGCGGCCGCTAAAAACATGCCCCTTTCACTGAAAGTTGATTTTCATTAAGGTATAGTCAGGTGGATGTGTTTAACTGTTCCTTTGTGATATAGCATTGCACTGTTTCGATACAATTTGGCCTACTCTTCTATCGCCGGAATCAGATGCCATTCATATGATTAAATCTTAGCGGTCATTAATCATTGCAAGATCTAATTCAACAGATAAAACCCAGGAATCAATTCAAAAAATTAAGCAGTAGTTCGTCTTTATTGTAGCTGACATAATCGAAACTCCTATCGGAGAGGCCCTAAGTTGGCAATTTTTACATTCTACTTTCAGCTTTGTTTTGCGGACGGCTTTTCACCTTCTTCATATGAGAGTTGCGTGACTCCGGATGTAAAACCCTCCAATTTTGGTGTTCAGGCAGGGGCAATATTTTTAAGAGCAATACTATTTATGGAAAATATTTTCCAAAAAAATATCTTTACTGGAAATACTTTACCATACCTGACCAAAATTCTTTTATTTGCTGGAAAAAATTTTAGCATGCTTTGATCTTCCATTTTTTATATTAGTGGAAAATATTTTCCTACAATAGGCATATACTGGAAAATTATATCTAAATTGGCTTCAAGTTGAAGTTATAGTGGAAAAAATTTTACCTACGCACCTTCAGGAGGTTGTCTTTTCGTCAGGCGACTCTAAATCCAGCAAGCAAATATCCAAACTGGAAAAAGCAGGCAAACTCAGGAAGATCGCAGCACGAATCTATTCACCCAATTTTGACGATAGCCCGGAAGTTATTGTAAGGCGAAACCTATTCACGATCCTGGGAAAATTGTATCCGGGCTCAGTACTCAGCCACCGTTCGGCGCTGGAGTTTAGGCCGACTTCGGCCGGCCATATATTTCTTACTTACACCTACACCAAAAAAATAACCCTCCCGGGCATTATCATTCGGTTTATGGAAGGACATGGGCCGATAAATGGAGATAATCCGCTTTCCGGCGAACTCTATGCCTCGCAAATGGAAAGAGCCTTGTTGGAAAATTTACAAGCATCCCGGCAACATGGCCCTGAATCTAAAACGCTGACACTCCCGGAAATAGAAGATCGACTGGAACAGGTGGTCCGGGTAAAAGAAGAATCCGGATTGAATGAACTAAGGGATAAGGCAAGAATAATAGCTGAGCAACTTGAAATGCAAAATGAGTTTGGAAAACTGAACAAGCTCATCAGCGCCTTGCTTAGTACAAAACCTTCCAAAATATTATCTTCCCCACTGGCAGTGGCAAGGGCATTCGGCAACCCCTACGACCCCGCACGATTGACTTTGTTTGAAAAACTATTTATTGAACTGAAACAGCAGGAGTTTAAAAATCTGCCGGAGAAAAATACAACCAGCAAGTCATTCAGGAATTTTGCTTTTTTTGAAGCCTATTTTTCAAACTACATTGAAGGAACAGAGTTTGAGTTGGAGGATGCAAGGAAAATAATTGAAACTGAAACACCAATGCCTAACCGTGATGAAGATTCTCATGACGTTTTGGGAACATACAAACTGGTAAGTAACCGGCAGGAAATGAATATTATACCGGCAACTCCGGAACAGATGATGGAAATACTTTTATATCGTCACGAAGTTTTGATGAGTGCAAGAACGTCAAAAAAGCCTGGTGAATTTAAAGATAAAAATAACCGGGCGGGGGAAACACATTTTGTCGATTATACACTGGTCAAAGGAACATTGATCAAAGGTTTTGAGTTTTACCAGGCATTAACCGATCCGTTTGCCAACGCAGCTTACATGATGTTTCTGATAAGTGAGGTGCATCCGTTCTTAGATGGCAATGGAAGGATAGCAAGGGTAATGATGAATGCAGAACTGGTAAAACAGGGACAAACAAAAATTATTATTCCTACCGTTTACCGGGATGACTATATTGGCGCAATGCGAAAATTGACCAGGCAGGGAGATCCTAAAGCCTATATAAAAATGCTATACAAGGCATATGAATTTAGTTCGACTATTGTTGGCGAAGATATAGATGCAATGGAAAAACACCTGGAAGAATCAAATGCTTTTAAAGAACATACTACCGCGAAGTTGAAAATTATCCGGAAGGAAGAATAACCTTCTTAAAGTAAGCTCAACAACATTGCAGATTGCTGGTTGTAATTATTCACAGAAAAAAAATTGCCGGGTGTATGAAGCTGTTAATTCAGAATAAAGGCTCAAACTTAACCTCCTATTGTATTTTACTTTTCAGTTTACTTCGTAATTCGCAACTCGTACTTCAGACTTCTAAAAGAAGTTTCCAAAACTTTAGATGCAGGCTCCCTGCCTCACTGCGTCACGCAGGTAGGCCCCGCCCGGCTGATCATTTTGTAGCTTACAGTTCAATCGTTTTGCCGGTCAGACGGTGATTCGTACCGGAACTACCAACCGAATTAAAATGGTGTTCAAACCGAACGCCATTTTAGCTTTACGCTAAGTACTTCTTTAACACAATCCCAGTTTGATCTTTTTCTTCCAGAAAAAGTAAGATAAAATGCCTGGCACAATCCATACTAACATGAAAGCCATCATAGGGTCTATTTTTCCTGACAATGCAATACCGGAATATACTACTGCAATCAGGTTGAAAAACAGGCCGGCGTACGCCCATTCCTTTACTGTTTTTAGTCCGGGGATTAAAATAATAATTGCTCCAATAACCTTGGCATAACCTGTGAATGGAATAAAATATAAAGGGTAACCAAGCTGATCGTGTATCAGTGTCTTAGTATCTTCGTTTACAACTATGCTAAGAAGAAAATATCATGAGCGCTGCAAATAAAATAGTAAACACCCAGTAAAGAATGTTGATGGTTTTCGGTTGCATATCTATCTATTGATTTAAACATTAAAATAAAAAAAATTAGGTGGGGTATAGCTGGGATTGGACTTAGCTGGAAAACTCAGTAACATACTTCCTTGTTTTAAAACAAGAAATGCTTCTGTGAACGCTAATCTTTTGTTTACAATTCGGAATAAAATAAAAAAGCACTGATCTTTAAGATCAATGCCTGTATTCAATTCAAAAAAATTTATTGCGCTTTAACCGGTACAATGAACTTTGTATCCGACCATTCAAACACAACATGTATTCCACCGTCGGCTTCAATCATTGAAATGGTAAATTGCTCGACAGGTTGATTTATGTGAATTGACGGAACTTTGGTATGCAAAACATCCAGACTTTTATCAGGTTCGAAGGCGCCCCATTTGCCGGTCTCTGAATTCAAGACGACGTCGAATGCATCAGCACCTGGAATTGCATACATACGGTAAGTACCAGCGTTAACAGGTTGCCCGTTAAAAAAAGCATTTTTATTTATGGCAATTTCGGTGGATTCATTCGCGCCGAGTCGCCAGTATTTGCCATAAGGCTGGAGGGCTTTCTGCTCTTCAGTACCGAATATTAATCGTCCGCGTACAGATGGCCGGCTATACGCTACCGAAACCGTGAGGCCATTGACTGTTAATTCTGTTTTTCCCGGAGGACTTAAAGTCCTGTTGCGGTAGTTGAGATACACGGAGAGTTGCGAACGCTCCGCACGACTGCGGACGGCGCCGGTCGAACTGCCGCCGACGTGAGGCACCACAGATTTGTGAGCGTAGCCGATCCCGCAGGCTGACTTCGCGAGAATGCCCCAGTCGAATTCCTCAAAATAGAGGAAATAGGCCTCGTCCATGAGGCCGATTTTGTCGATGCAGTCGCGCGTGACGTAGAAGGAAACACCGGATGGCGAATCCGTCCGACGTTCGACGTCCTCGGGGTCCGGCGGCGGATCGACAGGGGCGAATATGTCGACGCCGGCGGTGCTCGCCATCAGCGGGCGCCACTGAAGCCCGCGTGACGAGGCGATATCGGACCGGTCCGGAAACATGATCCGGCTCTGGACCATTCCCTTCCCGTGCGTCTCAGTGAAGCTGACGAGTTCGGCGAGCTTGTC
>JAATGW010000734.1 GCA_015654495.1 Chitinophagales bacterium | reverse complement strand
TTGAATTTCGTAAATAATTTTTCGGAAGTGAATGCAGAACTGGTGGATGAACTGAGCCAGGAATTAAAAACCGGTAATCATCAGATGGCTCTTGAAATTGCAGCGGATATCAGGGAAAACGAAAAGAAAATTAATCTTCATGGCAAAAGAGCAGATGCGATTGTAAAAAACATGTTGCAGCATTCGCGCAAAAACGCACCGGTAAAAGAATTAACAGACCTCAATTCCGTTATCGAAGAAAATCTGCAGCTCGCTTATCATGGTGTTCGCGGTAAAAATCCATCATTTATTGCGGGCCTGAAAACAGATTTTGATCCGGACCTTCCGCAGATAACTGTTATTCCCCAGGATATTGCCCGCGTGTTGCTGAATATATTCAATAATGCATTTTACGCTGTGAGAGAGAAAGAGAGAGGGAGAGAGAAAGAGCAAGAGGGAGGAGGGGAGAAACAGAAAACAGAAACAGAAATTCGTAGGGACGACATGCTTGGCGTCCCGGAATACCAACCGCAGGTATCAGTCAGTACGATGAAAAACGGCAATAAGATAGAAATAACGGTAAAGGATAACGGTATTGGAATTCCGGCAGATATTCTCGATAAGATTTTTCAACCCTTCTTTACTACCAAGCCTACAGGTCAGGGTACAGGCCTTGGATTATCATTATCCTATGACATCATTAAAGCCCATGGTGGCGAAATCCGGATGAAAAGTGTGGATGGCGAAGGAACGGAATTTGTCATCTTACTTAATACCGGCTCATAAAACAGGTTTTGAAAATGAACCTATTCAAAGCCTGCTTCAAACTCAGGGTACGATGTAAAATTTCTCCAATATTCCTCACTCTCTCACTTCGTCCTTCGTACTTCGGACTTCTGTCTGCTTCCCGCATCAGCTACCAGCAACCAGCTTCGGGCTTACATAATTAATCCACTTACTTCCTAAAACTTACCAGTTTCTTCATACATTTCAAATATGATTTTTACAAAATCTGTTGAGGCTGAAGTGTTACGGGTCTATCTGGCCATGTGGGACACTTTTTTCACCGGAGATATCCAAACTTTCGATGCTGTGATCGATGAAGACTTCAGGCTCATCGGCACTTCTGAAACGGAAATCTGTAACAGCAAGGCTGAGGCCCTGGAATATTTCAAATCACTCACAACTGAACTTGAGGGAAAGACGGAATTCAGAAACAGGAAAATCGAATTGCATCTCTTTGATCCGGTTGTGCTTGTTGGTGAAACAGCAGAAATCTTTGCTGTGCTGAACGGGGAGATGCAATTCTATTCACAAATCCGTATATCCACTTTTCTCAGAGATGGCGGCCAGGGCTGGAAGGTTTTCCATCAGCATGGTTCTTTTCCTGATATGCGCGTTCAGGAGGGAGAAACCCTGGCACTTGACACACTCAGCAGGGAAAATATCGAATTGAGGGATGCAGTAAAGAGACGGACGATTGAGCTTGAACAAAAAAACCACGATCTTGAAATAGAATCTTCTCTGGAAAGGGTAAGAGCGCAGGCTTTGGGGATGAAAAAACCTGCCGACCTCCTTGATGTTTGTGGAGTTGTTTTTAATGAACTCAAAGTACTCGGTTTCTCCGAACTCAGAAATTCCATGATCAATATCTATGACGATGAAAAAGAATTTTTGCAGAACTATGACTATTCAGACCAGGCTGGCAAAACTGTCACCGGTTTCTCCTATCATATCCATCCGATCATTGAAACCCAGGTAAAACATCTGCGAAGTGCAAGCGATGCATTTTATGAAATCACGATTGCGGGCGAGGAACTAAGGGCTTTCAGACAATTCCGTATGTCAAATGGCGAGGCAGACGATCCCAGGTTTGATGAATCGGGAACTGTGTGTTATTATTTTTACTCAACAGGCATATCAGCTATCGGTATATCTACTTTCAGCGTGATCAATGAAGATAAAAAGGAAATTCTCCGGCGGTTCAGAAATGTATTTGAATTCGCGTACAGGCGTTATATGGATGTGGCTAACGCAGAAGCACAATCGAGGGAGGCACAAATTGAACTGGCGCTGGAGCGCGTGAGAGCGAGGACGATGGCCATGCACAAAAGCGACGAACTTGCTGAAACGGCCTCAGTACTTTTCAATCAGTTCAGAGAACTTGGCGAAATACCGGAGCGTACATTTATCGGCATTATACACGAAGAAAAACGACTAATTGATATCTGGGCCACTCAGCATGGTGGAGCAGAGATGAATTTTTTGTTGCAGTTTCCCGCATCCGAGCCCATTGTAATGCAAAATGTTTTTAATGCATGGAAAGAAAATAAAAGATCGTTTATTATAGATCTGCAGGGCGATGATCTGGAAAACTATTTTCAGTATCTGAAAAATGCTGGAGCCCTTGTGAACAGGGAAATTTTTGGCGAACGTCGTGTAGAACATTTTGCATTTTTCTCAAAAGGAATGCTTGGGATCATCACACAGGAACCCCGGCCGGCGGAATCAATTTTATTATTTGAAAGATTTGCACAGGTATTTGATGGTACCTACACCCGCTTCCTTGATCTGCAAAAAGCAGAGGCACAGGTGAGGGAATCAGAGATCCAGTTAGCACTGGAAAGAGTTCGTGCAAGAACGATGGCCATGCAGAAAAGTGATGAATTACCTGAAGCAGCCAATTTACTTTTCCAGCAGGTACAATCGCTTGGAATGCCTGCATGGAGTGCGGGTTATTGTATCTGGGATGATAATCAGCAAGGCATCACTTTATGGATGAGCAGCGAAGGCCTGATACAACCTTCATTTTATATGCCGGTTACCGTTGACCCTTCGCTGATACATATAAAGGAAGCCTGTCAACAGGGCAAATCATTTCATGTGGAAGCCGTTGGCGGAGAAGAGTTGGTGGAGCATTATAAGTACATGCGCACACTTCCCGGTATAAACGAAATCCTCGATGCTATAATTAATGCAGGTCATCCCCTGCCTCATTTCCAGATATTTCATTGTGGTTATTTTTCCAAAGGATTTCTGCTGTTTATAACCTATGAACCGGTACCCGATGCACACGATATATTCAAACGCTTTGCAAAAGTTTTTGACCAGACATATACCCGCTTCCTCGATCTGCAGAAAGCCGAGGAGCAGGCAAGGGAATCCGAGATCCAGTTAGCGCTGGAAAGAGTTCGTGCAAGAACGATGGCCATGCGTCATTCGCAAGAATTGGCAGAAACCGCTTCTCTCCTTTTCCGGCAAATAAAAGAGCTGGGTTTTGAGACATGGTCCTGCGGTTTTTGTATCTGGAAAGAAAATGATATCGCTGAAGCATGGATGGGCGCTGAAGCCGGCGGGTTATTGCCTCCACTGATGATTCCCTATAAAGAAAAACCAACACACAGGGATATTTATGAGGCATACCTGAAAAACAAAACAGCACATGAAGCAATATGGGAAGGGGAATCACTGGAAGCCCATTATGTCTTCCTGCAAACCATCCCTTCTGTTAAAATCGCCATTGAGCAATTACAGCAGGCAGGCTTGTCCCTGCCTTCGAAGCAATGTTACTATGTTGGTTATTTCAAACAAGGCTACCTGCTGATGATCACAACGGAGCCAAATCGGGAGGCTACTGATATCAGCAAACGTTTTGCCGCAGTGTTTGATTTAACTTATACCCGCTTCCTCGATCTGCAAAAAGCAGAAGCACAGACCAGAGAAGCAAAGATAGAAGCAGCATTGGAAAAGGTGCGATCCCGGTCATTAGCTATGCATCATAGCGATGAAATAGGACAGGTGGTATGGATTACAGTTGAAAAACTGAAGGAGTTGAATATTGAATTGAATGCCGTTTCATTGGTAACATTTCTTCCTGATTCAAATGACACGCTGCATTGGTATGTCAATCCGGAGCAGGAAGGTAATTCGTCAACCATGTTATTGCCGTATTTTGACGATCCGATACTTCGTGATTGCATTGAAGCAAAGGATAGCGGAAAGGAATTGCTCGTAAAACTGTATTCGAAAGAAGAAAAAAATAACTACTTCAATCGCGCGGTAGAAGTTTCTGACTTCAAAAATTTCCCCGAAGAATTGAAACAATGGGTAAGGGCGCAGCAGTGCCTTAGTTTCTCATTTGCAATACAAAAACATTCCGGCATTTTTCTGGAGGACTATTCAGGAAAAACATTTTCGGAAGAAGAGAATAATATCCTTATCCGTTTTTCAAGGGTTTTTGAACAATCCTATACCCGCTTCCTCGATCTGCAAAAAGCAGAAGCACAGGCCAGGGAAGCTATGATCGAAGCTGCCCTGGAAAAAGTCCGCAGCCGTTCGCTCGCCATGCACAAAAGCGAGGAGATTAAATCAGTAGTAAAAAAAGTCCTGGAAAAGATTACGGAACTGAATATAGAAATGACTGGCGTCGTTTCGATGGTTACTTTTTTAACCGACTCAAAAGATTTGCTGCACTGGATATGGATTCCGGAGCAATTTGAAGAACCAATGAGCGCTTACCTTCCATGGTTCGACAATATTATGTTTGATGATTGCGATGGCGGAAGACAGAATGGATTGGAGCTGGTTGCCA
>JAATGW010000074.1 GCA_015654495.1 Chitinophagales bacterium | reverse complement strand
AACCACTCAGTCCCAATAGCACGGTCTTCAGTAATGCTATCCTTTCCGGTTTCATTTCGCTTAAAAAGTTTTATTTCTGTTTCGTTAGCCGCGACTTTTTTATTTAGCATATTTGTTAACGACGTGATTACTTTACCGGGTCTGTAACTGAAAATATTTCCAGCCCTGGCTGCTACAGGAATTTCTTTTGATGAGAGCCAGAAAAGCCAGTCCGGTTGATTTGTTACTCCCTCCAGGTCTGGTTTCCTTTCAATTTGCATAGGGATACCGGTAGAATTACTTAACGCCTGTAATGCGGACAAAAGATAGTCTGCATCTGGTTTTGAGGGATCTGATACAATCAGTATTTTTTTTACTGATGTATCGATTTCAACAGGACTTTCATTATCGAGCGAAATAAAAAGGCTGTCATTTTTTCTTTCTGTCTTAAAATTTGCAGGTGGATTCAACAATGAAATCCGATTTCTTTTGATAGTTGAGTTACCAGGACCTGTAACACCAAGAGCGACCAATACACTATCTTCATCAGCGATGCGTGCAGTTTCAATATACGATAGTGTACTGTTTGATCCCTGTAAAAATTGCCAGTGAAGTGATTGGCTGGTAAAAGGTTTGATACCCCTGTAGCCTGACAAACGGGTATCGCAAAAAATATAAACCGGAAATACGGAGTTGATTTTTCGATCCAATGCCCGCACCAGGTCCCATGTATTGAGATTGTTTTCAGATTGATCAGAAGAAATTTTCTCCAACCATTCTTTTTTTGAGACAGTGCTAAAGCCGGTATCCCAGCTCCTGAAAACATAACCGTTCTTTTCTAAAGAATCGATCAGCGTCTTATGTTGTGAATAATCCTGTTCACCGAATTGAGGGGAACTAAGTATCCAACCCAGTTCAACCGGGCCATTTTTTTTCCGGTTCCATTGGGCCTCGGCGAGAAATAATGCAATTAAGACAATGAACAGGCAGCGAAGTAATAACAGCAATAGTTCTGCGAACCGGATACGCCGGCTGGACTTCCTTACAGAATCCGGGATAAAAGCAATGCTGCCGATCTTCAGAACTTTTCCGCTGCTGGTATTCCAAAAATGAATTGCAATCGGAATTATCACGGCGGCAGCAGCCCAAAACCATTGAGGTTGCAGAAATTGCAGCAAATGAATTTATTTAATTTGATTGCGTTGTTTAAGAAAATCTTTCATTGCCATATCCAGTGGTTCATCCATCTGCATCTGCCGGTAAAAAATATTTTTCTCAGCCAGCTTTTTTCTTGTTTTGTTAAAATACTCCATCATTTCATTTTTCATTTCAGATACATCCTGCATCCCGTCAAAGAAAACCTGTTCACCCGTTTCAAGATCTTCAAGGGCTGAATATCCTTTATAATCAAATTCCTTTTCATTATTCGCCAGGATATGAAATACAATCACTTCATGTTTTTGTGCTGAAAGTGCCTCAAGCATCTGTATCATTTCATTACCCTCCTGGTAAAGATCGGTTACAAAAATCAGCAACTCTCTTCTGAATGAACTGCTGAACATATCTTTATACTGAACAGCGTCTGTAAATTTTCCACCTGGCCTGATTTGTTCCAGCCGGTGACAAAACCTGTATAAATGCTGATGATCATTCTTTACCGGTAAACTAAATAAACGGTTATCCTGAAATACATATAAACCAATTCCATCAGTCTGCTGATTGGCCAGCCAACCTAATGTAGCAACGAGATAACGTGCGTAATCAATTTTTGCAAACGCACCATCAGAATGTAACATCGATGCACTTGCATCAACCAGAAACCTCACAAAAATGCTCGTTTCAATTTCCGACTCACGGATATAATACCTGTCTGATCTCGCATACAATTTCCAATCGAGCCAGCGCAGATCATCGCCGGGCTCATAGCTACGGTACTGACTGAATTCAAGTCCGGGTCCTTTTACCTTACTCTTATTGATACCCGAAGTAAACCCATCAATAGTAGTACGCGCCGCCAGTGGCAGGTTCTTTAAGCTCATCATTAATGCGGGATCAAGCAGGCGGCTCATAAAAAAGTTTTACGTTTAACGTTCAACGTTTAACGTGATTAAGTTGTCAGGTTGTTAGGTTTTAAGTTCTACGTTTTACGTTATTCAATATTGGTGTTGAGTTTTATTTCCTGGCTTACGGCCTTCCTGCCTTTGGCTTTCGATTTCCGTCTTACATGGGTTGTTGACTCCCGACCCCCGACTCCCGACTCCCGACTAATGAATTACTGTCTCTGGTCTCTGTATTGTTTTAAGCAATTCAGCAGTTACATTATCCGAACTGATATTTTCCGCATCAGCTCTGAAATTCATCAGTATCCGATGCCGAAGCACGGGATAAGCCATCGCATGCAGGTCTTCCATCAGTACAGAATACCTTCCTTTCAGCAATGCCCTGGCCTTTGAAGTAAGAATTAAACTTTGCCCCGCACGCGGACCAGCGCCCCAGCGTACCCACTCTTTTACATAGGTGCTTGAGCTGGTATCAGGTCTTGTTGCTCTGATCAGACGGCTTACAAAACTGACCAGATCCTCACTGATATTGACATCCCGCACCAGTTTCTGCAGGGTTTTTATTTCAGTACCACCCAGCACAGGATGCACGGTACTGAACTTATTTCCCGTAGTATTTGTAAGAACCGCAATTTCCTCTGCTTCCGTCGGGTAGCTTAGCTTATGAAATAAAAGAAATCGATCGAGTTGGGCTTCCGGTAACGGATAGGTGCCGGCCTGTTCAATCGGGTTCTGGGTGGCCAGTATAAAGAAGGGCCTTTCGAGTGCATATGTCTGACCGCCATAAGTAATTTCAAATTCCTGCATTGCTTCAAGCAATGCTGACTGTGTTTTTGGCGGCGTCCTGTTTATCTCATCCGCAAGAACAATATGTGCAAAGAGCGGACCTTTATTAAATTTAAAAAAGCGTTTGCCTGTCGCGTGATCTTCTTCCAGAATTTCAGTACCGATCAGATCGGTTGGCATCAGATCCGGTGTAAACTGAATCCTTCTGAAAGTCAGATCCAGTGACCTCGACAAAGTTCTCACCATGAGTGTTTTTGCAAGACCCGGAACACCTTCAAGCAAACAATGCCCTCCGGCCAGCAATGTGACCAGTATTTCATCAATCACTTCATCCTGGCCAACAATTACCTTCTGGATTTCTTTTTTAAGCAAGGAAAGTTTTTCCAGCAATGACTCCACCGTATTCTGCAGGTTTTCCAATTCGTTCAGTTTTCATTTGTAAATCAAGACAGCAAAAAGAGGAAATTAAAAAAAAATCATCAATGTTAAAGTAAAACTACGGCTTGTGGCTAATTTCAGTAGTGAACGGCAGTTATTCTTAATTTTGATGTGAAATATTTCATTTGAAATCGAAATTCACTTTTGCGAGAATAAAATACAGATCAGGTGACTGGGATACCGATCAGCGTATGCCATCTAATATCCTCAATTCCCTGATTGAATACACGACGATCCCTGTTGCTCTTCAGGAAAAAGTTGTTGAACTCAGTGGTAACGACCTGTTTCAGTATCCTTTTGTTTACCTGAGCGGGCATAAACTTGTGCAGTTTGATGCGGCTGAAGCTGCCCATTTCAAAACATATGTGGAGAATGGCGGATTTGTATTTGTTGATGACTGTAATCATGATATCGACGGACTTTTTGCGAAATCATTTGAAGGCCAGATGGGGCGATTGTTTGGAAATGATGCCCTGCGGAAAATCCCAAAAACCCATGAGCTGTACTCGTCTTTTTTCCGTTTTGAAAAAGGTCCGCCAAATACCGGATTTGAACTTAATGGCTGGGGTGATGATCTTGTTCATGATTACCTGAAAACAATTGAAATTAACGGAAGGACCTCAGTACTCTACAGCAATAAAGATTATGGCTGCGAATGGGATTATGATTTCCGCAACAAACGATTTCTTTCAGAAGACAATACCAAATTCGGCGTGAATATTATCGTTTATGCAATGAGGTGACTCCGAAGTACGAAGGACGAAGTTTAATGGCTGTTCCGCCACCATATTCTTAATTTCAATCAGAAAGTTTACGGGTTGAAGGATTATTTAAAAAAATATAATCAATTTACCAGCAGTTACTATTTCACCGATGGTCTCCGCATAACTTCAGCTGTAATTATCCCCATTCTCCTTTTTGCGTATTTAGGCCATTTATCCACCGGAATTAGTTTTGCAATCGGCACAATGTTTATCAGTTTTTCAGATTTACCCGGCTCCTCAGACCAGCGGAGGGCAGGAGCGATTATTACTACAGCACTGATTTTCACTATCACTGTTGTAATAGGGTTGAGTGTTCCTGTGCATTGGTTGCTGGTGGCTGAGCTGCTGATATTCACCTTCTTTTTTTCAATGCTCGGGATATATGGCCCACGTGCAAGCGCAGTAGGGCTTGTTACAATGTTTTTCATGGTCCTTAACCTGGAAGACCACTATACAACAAAACAAATCTTTGCAAATGCAACAATGGGTATGCTTGGGGGTTGCTGGTATTTTGTATGGAGTCTGGCAATCTACAATATTCACCCTTTTCGTCTGGCGCGTCAGTCTACCGGCGATTACCTTCTTGCTATGGCAGGTTATCTGGAGCTGAATGCAGATTTTTACGACTCGGAAATGAATGACAAGAGTGTATTCAATGCGCTCTTCAATAGCCAGGCCGAAATTTATAACAGGCAAAGACTTGCCAGGGAGATTCTTTATAAAAAATACAGGTTTAAAAATGAAACCGGTAAAGCAGCTAATATTGCCCTTATTGGATTTGTGGAAGCCGGGGCAATTTTCAACCTTATTCTGGCTGCACAACGGGAGTACCGGATTCTTTACAATGAATATTCACCTCCGACAAGAAAGAAATTTAAAGAGACGCTGTTGCTGATGGCTGAAGAAATGCATCGGATCGGCATACATGTTCAAAAAGCAAAAAATGCACGTTCTTTAGAAGCTGTTGCAGAAAGCATGTATAGGCTTGAAGAATATTTTAATTCAATAGACCCGCTTAAAAGGAATGCTCAATCAGCGATCGCGAACTCCGGTTCAGAAACTATAGAAAACTCTCCCGGAAAAAAGAAAAAACATGAAGAATACCTGAACCGGTACTTTTCGCCGGACAATATTCATTCATCGAAACTGGTATTGGAAGCCGACTATACCGATTCGAAAAATAAGAATGGATCAGTAGTTAGACAGTTTTCAAATAACCTTCATTTTCAATCTGATTTTTTCCGGCATGCGTTGCGATTAACTCTGGCGGTGTTTATGGGCTATATAATCACCGGCCTTCTTCCTGTTGATCATAAATACTGGGTGCTGATTACTGTTATGGTAATACTGAAACCAACATTTCAACTCTCGCGCAAAAGAAATTTTCACCGGCTTGCAGGGACCTTTACAGGTGCCGCCATTGCCATTGCAATTTTGTTTATCGTAAGAATCAATGCGGCATTGCTAACTGTTTTTACGTTGAGCATGTTGGCTGCTTTCAGCCTGATGAGAATCCAGTATTTTCTATGTTCAGCGTTTATCACTATTTATATTGTGATCGGGTTGCATTTGCTGCATGCCGGCAACCTGAGTACAATAGTAAGTGACAGACTGATCGATACCCTGATAGGATCGGGAATCGCGTTTATTGTAGTTGCATTAATTCCATTGATCGGAGAAAATGGCAGATCCAGAAAAATCCTGGTCGATGTGATAGAAGCTAATAAAGCTTATGCAGGTGCAATAGCGGTTTCGAAGGAAAATGAGATATCGGTAAATCCACAGCATGAAATTTTAAGAAAACATGTTTCCCGGGAACTGGCTAATTTATCAGATGCGTTTCAACGACTTCAATATGCCCCGAACAGCAAGCAGGAAAAGTTAATTATCGTGTATCGTTGCATAACCGTTCATAACCTGCTGTTCACACACATTTCCATGCTGATAGCAACCCTGATGAAAAAAGAAAATAGAATTGTACGTAAAGACGCCGGTGATCTTATTCAGAATACTTTAATTCATCTTTCCAACGCATCTAAAATGCTGACATCAGCACCTTCAGAAAACCTGGAGTCGGGAATTCCGCGTAACAAAGTTCCCGGAATGATAACCATACCAAACACAACGGGTTCAGGCGAGGAAAAGTTAACCGGAGATAACATAACCATTCAGTTCAGAACTATTTTTAGTATAAGTGCTAACATCGGGCAGCTTACAGCACTATTGTTATAGTAGTTTTATTTTGAACATCAATTTCCGGCTTACTGTGGGTTTCTAATTTTTCTTAATTATATATCCAACAATATCAGCGAGGTCTTTTTGAGAAAGCCCCATCGATCCCGGATCGGGCATCAGACCCTTATCCTGCTTTTTGATGCTGGTGATCTTTGAAGTTTCAATACTGCGTTTTTCTCCCGAAATATCTTTTATAACTACAAATTTTTTATCCTGCGATAAGAGAAATCCGTACATCGGCGGACCTTCTTTTGTGTTTACCAGCCAGGCTTCATAGCCAAAAGCAATTGCACCGTCGGGGTTTATAATTGCATCGAGTATGCTTTCAGCATCAAATTTTTTCTTTACCTCACTGAGATCGGGACCAATTGTATTTCCTAAACCATCTATGCGATGGCATACAGCGCAATTGCTCTGGAAGATTGCTTTTCCTTTCTGTGGATCCTGCTGCATTGCCAGAATGCTATCGATATTAAATGAGCCTTTTAATCCGGGTCTTTCAAAATATCTGCCTGCCTGTATGCGTACCGCCGGATCCGGATTTTTAAAAATAAACTCAGTCGCAAAGGTTTTTATTTTTGTGGGAAGTTTATCGCCTGCTACCATAGCGATCAATATTCTTCCACCAACCGAATCAAGCGCAAGCGCTCTTGTACCCGACCTGCGTTCATAGTCAGACTGTCGTTCGTCAAGGAAGATCTGTTGTTTAACTTTAAAATAGGCCATCTTTCTTTCGTATCTGGTATCCACTCCTATCTTCGACCAGTCAGCGAGACTAAACCAATCGTTCGATTGCCTGAACGACAGCCAGTATCTTGCTTCTTCAGCGATGGTACTGTCTTTATCAGCAGTAAGCACTGCCATTTGATTTACTGCCTCCTTGCTGTTAATGAAAGCAAGGGCTGTTAACATCAAATGCCGCTGCTGGCTATTCAAAGCGGGATCAGCTGCCCTGGCGGCAATTTCACTTGCTGCATTCACGGGATGAATGCGCCAGGTTATTTCAGCCATTGCCTCAGTCCACTGGTGCGCATCATCGGTATTACCGGTTCGCATAACCGATTTTAAAGTATCAAACCAGAAAGAAGATGATGTATCCATGGCGGCACCAAGCGTCTCAAGGTACCAGCGATCTCCTGCAGTATATTGTTTTGCAAGAGCTAATAAAGGCTTTTTTTTCAATTCAAATGATGAATCGGTTATTGCCGCAATCAGTTCACGCCGAACCGCAGGCGACTGATCATTTTCCATTTTCTCCACTATCGGGAAAATATTTGCACCTGCATGTTTTAATGCCCTGATGGCTGTAATCCGTATCTCCGGATCCTTATCGCTCAGTTGTTTTTCTACAATTGCAATTCCTTTGTCACTGAGATCAGATAAAATCCAGATAGCTCTTGCTTTCAGAAAACCGTCGGATGAGTTAAGCAGCGCAGCCACCTGGTCGACTGCATCAGCTCCCTGCTGGCGGATTTTTTGTGCAGCTGTAAAGCGCACATTAATTGCCGGATTACTCAGTGATTTGATTTGACCGGGCAGGGTTTCAAGATCAATAACAGGTTTAACCAGTTTTACCCCTTTGGGATGTATTCTGTAAATACGACCGTAACCTGTTGAATCATTCATCTGGTGACCACCGACTACGGGATCGTACCAGTCGGCAATAAATAGAGATCCGTCGATGCCCTGGGCCATATCACTCGGGCGGAACCATTTTTTCTTGTCACTGTTCTGAACGGAATCATTCCACACATAGAGTTCATTATCTTCAGGAATGGAACTTACGAAGTTCATTTTGCCGGCCGGCATTAATCCGCTTTTCGAGGGCTCAGGTCTGAAACCAAAAATCATATTCCGTCCTGCATCAGCACTAAGTAAAACCCCATTATATTCCTTACCTAATAAGTCATTTTCGATCCGCATCACTCCGGTTGGAGATCCTGCGCCTGTGTTAAATCCAGCAGGCATCACGCCGGGATCATTCTGATGCCAGTGCGCAGTAAATATATCCTGGCCGGGTCGCTGATCCGCCTGCCAGTATCTTGTACCATCAGTACTGAAATAACCGGCATTACCTCCTTCCATCAGCCAGGTTACTCTGCAGGTAAGGACCTGGTCATCATTATCATTCTGCCAGAGATTTCCATAACTGTCAGGAAAAACTTCATATGCATTTCTGAAATTATGGCCCACCACTTTCATTTTCTTACCATCCGGATTCATGCGCAATGCCAGCCCGCCAACCCATTTCTTTCCATCGTCACTGACCATGGGCTCATTTTTTTTGCTATAAGGAGTGCCTCCAATATATAAACTTCCTGATCTTAAAGTAAACCCTGATTTGTCGGTCACAATATGCGGTCCGGAATTGCCTGTATTGAAATATAATAATCCATCAGGCCCGCCATATACAGCATGTAGTGAATGGTCATGATCAAGCCCGCCAAATCCTGTAAGTAAAATTTATTTGTGATCAGGTTTATCGTCACCATTATCATCGGTATAAACAATAAGGTTTGGTGAACATGATACGTACACTTTATTTCCCAGGACAGCAATACCTACGGGCGCTACCAGATCCGGGTCCTGTACAAAAGTGATAGCAGTGTCTGCTTTCCCATCCTGATCCCTATCTTCAAGAATTACAACCCTGTCACCACCGCGATGGTGAAAATGAGTTGTGCTGTCATTTTTAAAATTGCGGTAGTTCGCTGCTTCGGTTACCCATACACGTCCACGACTGTCGACATCTATCTTTGTGGGATTATAAAGTAAGAGTGACTCAGCCCAGAGTTCGGCTTCAAGATTTT
>JAATGW010000767.1 GCA_015654495.1 Chitinophagales bacterium | reverse complement strand
GAATTCCGTGGAATTTTTTTCCGTGTGATGAAAATGCAATAGATAGCGGAATTCGGAACCGTGAGAGATTGGGGTTATTCAGCAATACATAACGCCCGTTGCTTAATTTCAATCCATATAAACGGCTGTCGGCATCAGGGAAATTGGACTGCACGGGCTTTGACCAGGAGTTGCCCTTGTCGTTGCTGAACATGCTTACGAGTTGACGATGGGGAATTTCTCCCGTCGCTTCGACCGAAAGTAAATTACCATCGGAAAGCGTGTACCAGAAAATATCGTGTTCGATATCATCGTTCGGCAATGCCCGGACAGTCCAGCTATCCATGCTGTTGATCCCACCTTTTGCATAAAGTATTGTTCGATGCGGGGCTACCGCATCAGGTCCGGGTTTACCAAACATTAACCAGCTCCCATCCGCTACCTGCCTCGGTCCTTCTACGGCAGAAAAATCTTTCACTACGATTCCGGAATATCCGAAGGCGGAACTGTCCGCATTCCACCGGTAAGCTTTCATCAGTTTTTCGTCGGTGCTAAGCTTACTTGCTCTCGAATTTTCAAGCGAGGCCAGTGCAAAAAGCTGTCCGTCACGTACCCAAAAACCACTGGATGTATAGGCTTTTTCGTCGAGTATGTCGGTCAGGTTGGTTGCTTTACTCCATGTATACCCGTCGGTACTGGTGGCGTACATCACGCGTTGCCTGGAAAAGTCTTCATCCTTATCTCCATTGCTCCAGGATGTAAAGAACCTGTCCTTGTAATAAAAAATCGAAGCATGATGATTAAATGCAGTTTTGTTTTCTTCTCCTTCAAATACGGTGATACGGTCTCCTTTCAATAAGGGAAGCCTTTCCCAAAAAATCTCCCGGGGGTTTGACGGCAGGCCGGTAACCTGGAGTGATATTCCACCTGCCGCTGATGTCTTGTCAGCTTGCTGAGCTGTTGCCGGCTTTTGAAGACACAAACAAAGAAAAAAGCAAACGATGCCTGTTTTACCTGCCGCATACCATGCCAAAGCCTGGTGATACCCACGTAATGCGGATGCCGTTTTTTTCATAAACAAACCAGTTTATTTAGTGAATCAAGGTTTCAGTATCCATGCCATATTGAACGCATAATAGGTTCCCGATGATAGCAAATGGATCATCCCATCCGGCGCCTGCTCTACGGTTAAATAGCCGCGCTGCTCAGCATGATCTTTATTTAATAAACTGAATTTTTCACCCCACCTGTGGTTACACGGCGCATCAAGAAGAATATCCCCTTCTCCCGGAGTTACTAATTTTCTTACCGGCCAGGTCTTTCCTTCATCAAAGGATAAAGCAGTGTACATCCCAATTCCTTTTCTCGTTTTGCCGTTGGAGATAATATTCGTCATCTCCTGTTCAAAAGATACCAGGAGCAGTGGTCCTTCTTTTAATCTTGTCAATGCAAGTCTTTGCGCACTTTTAATCGGTGTGAGCGAGGTCGGAAAATACTGCCATGTTTTTCCTTCATCTTTTGAGATACTCATAGGCATGGTACCATTAATTGCATCACCCCGACCCAGGGCCATCCAGCTGCCATCTTTTAATTCAACAATACCGGCATGTATACCTGCTATCCAGCTACCCGTATTGCCTTCTTTAAAAACAGGCAACGGATTACCTGCTCCCGGGTCATACCAGTGATTACCCATGTCTTTGCTAATATGCGCTGCCGTTCCTCTGATATGTATCGCCGTTCCGCCGTTAGAGGAAGGATCAGCATCGCACAGCAGTACCAGGCTGCCGTTTTTGGATCGCATAACCGCATCTATTACCTGATGGCGGTTTTTATATTCCTTGCCGATAATTTCCGGCGCCGTCCAGGTAACTCCGTTATCAGTGCTTTTACGCATGATCATGCTCAGTCTTTCCCAACCATCGGCAACGCTTACACCGGAAAAATGATAAATTGTTTTATCTCCATCCCACCACAATGCCTGGCCTGTAACGTTGCGGTCCGGCACCTGGAAGAATATGTCCGGTTCATCCCAATCCTTTGCACCCTTGCGAAGTCGTGCGCCGGCTACAATCATTTCCCTGCCTCTTTCCAGGGTTGTGGTAAACCATATGGCCAATAAGTCGCCATTGGGGAGTACTGATAAAGCAGGTTCATGATTGTGGATGAAATAAAAAGGGCCGTTGGAGCCGGGATCAACCCGGGTATAGGTTCTGGGTCTTTCAAATACCGCCTTATTCGCAGGAAGTTTTGATCTGTCCCAATCTGCTTTTTGCTGCTTTACATCCTTAGCCCATTTTTTTAATTCGACGGGAGGAGCTGTTGCGATGGGAAGCTTTCCTGCTTTCACTACACGAAAACCGATCAAAAAAGATCCGGTTCCAGGCAAGGCACCGGAACGATTGGCTGATCGCAGGTAGGGGAGGCCTGTGCTATGGCTTCCGCCTCGAGTCACCCTGGCTATGCCTCTGCCTGCTCCTTGCGGATTCACTTGTTTGTTCAACTGATAAGGCCCGTACCAATCCGCACACCATTCTTCTACCAGCCCATGCATGTTGTACAAGCCCCATTCGTTGGGCGGGCTGGCGGCTACTTTTAATTGAACCTTATCCGGAGCAATGGAATAGCTGCGGTTCATCACCTGGTGTTGCCAATAGGCTTCCGGCAGTGAATCACCGGTATAATACGCGGTAGTGGTTCCGGCTCTCGCGGCATATTCCCATTCAGCTTCTGTGGGCAAACGGTAATGCTCACCCTCTTTTTCACTCAGCCATTGGGTAAAGGCAACCGCATCGTGCCAGCTTACAAACACTACAGCATCGTCATCATTTTTTGAAAAACCGGATTTACCACGAAATGATTTATGATCCGGCCTGAATTGCTCGTATTGAGCGTTGGTTACCGGTGTAGCTGACATATAAAAACTCTCCGTTAGCGTAACCTTGTGTGCCGGCTTTTCATCCCACTCTAAAGGGTTTTCATTCATCACCGGACCATCTTTTATATAGGGATTAGGGGCTCCTTTTCCTAAATAGGGCGTATGCGGTTCGTCTTTCAACAAAGTTTTATAATCGATCTCACCATCATTACCCATAATATATTCGCCGGCACTGATCTTTACCATATTCATGGCAAGCGAATTCCTGAAGACATCGCTGTCAGGCACAAGAATATTTCTAAATATCTTTTCAGGTAAATAAGGAGGCGGAGTAATCACTGATAATTCTTCGCTTCTTAATACCCTTTGCTGCCTCACCCCGCTGCTATCTGTTGTTTTTTTATAGCCTGACCCGGCATTTGCCGGGTAGCCGGTGACAGGGCCACAAAAGACGGTGGCGACAATTAAACTGTATGTGACGCCATGTAAACTGTAGGTGCTCACTTTCATTGGACTCTGTTTTCTACCACTGTGAAAAAGCGTATCTGGTTTATCTCCATTCAGGATGCTGTTCCAGCAATTCAGAACGGTCAATGGCGGTCTGCGGGATCGGCCATACATAATGTCTGGCAGGATTGAATATCCTCACCTGAACATTGCGTTGTTTGAACACGGGCTGGCCGTTAGCATCTTTCGGACCATCTGCCCACAGGGACAGGTCCATGCTCTTCAGGTTGATATTTAAAACCTGCTCGGCGATTCTCCATCGGATGATATCGAAATAGCGCAATCCTTCTCCAGCGAGCTCGACGCGTCTTTCATTCCTGATAAAGTTGCGGAGTGTGGCCTGCGAACTGTATTTCGCCCTGTCTACAACGGGCATGCCTGCGCGTTTTCTGATCAGGTCTAACGCGTCATAAACCGTTGCATCAGGGCCGGTATCTTCGTTTTTTGCTTCGGCATAGTTGAGCAATACCTCGGCATACCGGAAAAGTGTCCAGTTTACAAAAGAAGGGCGGACACGATCTTTAAAGTCGGCTATGTATTTACGGTAGTAAATATAGGTAAAGGCAAAGTTGTATTCTGAGCCTGTCAGGTTAATGGGAGTACCATTCAAAGTTTGACCGTGATACAGAAATGTTACGTAGTAACGCGGGTCCCTGTTCTGGAAGGGTTGTGTAACATTATACAGTGGCGATTCAGTAATCGGCAGCCCATCTTTCATTTCAAAAGATGCCTGCAGTTCGTTCGTGGGCAGAATCAAAGCCTGACCATTTATAGCCACAGGAGCATAGCGCAGGTTAATGTCATGGGTGTTTGCAGTTTCAGCATACTGTTTGGCCAGTATCACTTCCTTTGTTCTGTTATTAAAGGCAGCTATAAACAGTTCATTGAAGTTGGGATGTAGCTGGTAATTATTGGCATCCATGATTTCTTTCGCGGTAGCAGCGGCTTCTGTCCATTTTTCATTGTACAATAAAACGCGGGCTTTGAGTGCAAGAGCGGCGCCTTTGGTAACACGGCCATTATCGGCCGCGGGCCAGCTTACAGGTAGTTCGGTAATGGCGGTATTCAATTGTTCCAGGATATATGCCAGCACCTCCGCCTTGGTTGATTTGCCGAGATCCGCCTCTTCAACTGACAATACTTTGGGCAACAAAGGCACGTCGCGAAAAAACGTGATCATTTTGTAATAGCGGTAAGCAAGAATAAACCGCACCTGGCCGGACAATTCCTTCAATTGCGCATCGGGCATATTAGGTACCCGCCCAACATTGTCAAAAAACTGGAGGGCCAGCCTGATGTAGTTATAGCTCCATTCGGCACTTACCCTTGAATCTATAGTTTCGAATGCGCCATTGGCTATATTGTTTGCTCCGCTTCCGGCGCGGCCATAAGCGTTATCACTATAGGCGTCGTAAATGGACTCTTCTACACCGCCCAATGAATTATAGAGATTGTTTACCCAATATTTGGCCTGGTCGGTAGTTGTCCAGTAAGTCTGTTCTGAAGGTGTATCCAATGGAGCTTTATCGAGAAATTTGCGGCAGGACGAAAGGGAAGTTGCTGCCAGGAGAATTGCAACTGATATTATTGATAATTTTTTCATTGCTGGTCTTTTAAAAATTAATGTTCAATCCCACGCTGAATAATTTTGTCAGCGGATAGCGCCGTTCTACTAATCTGGAATCTGTACCTATCGGGGTTTCCGGGTCATAACCCTTATACTTTGTAATGGTTATGGCATTTTCAGCACTCACGAATATGCGGAAGGTTTGAATCTTTATTCTTTTAGTGAGTGCAGATGGAATTGTGTAACCCAGTTCGATATTTTTTATCCTGAAGTACGCGGCGTCTTCCAGCCAGAAGCTGGAAAATTTATCATTTATACCATCATCGGCAGCACCACTTCCCATGCGTGTTTTGGGATAATAACCGTTCGGTGTTTCCGGAGTCCAACGATCCAGATGATAGGTCCTGAGCGTTGAGTTTTCCCTGTCAAAATTCTGCGCAGTCCAGCCATTGCTCCATACCAGCTGCTTTACCACACCCTGACCAAATACTGAAAAATCAATCCCTTTAAATCCTGCGTTTATTCTAACTCCATATGGATATTGCGGTGTGGACAAACCTAATCTTACCCTGTCATCGGAATTAATTACATTAGGATCGCCGCCATTGTTTTCGTAGCGCAAATCACCGGCAGAAGTGAGGACATTTTGGAAAGGTGCTTTAGCCACATCACCTGCGGATTGAAACTTACCAGTCGAACGCAAACCATACCATTCATTCATCGAATAACCTTCTTCTGTAATTACATTCCCATTGATTATCGGGCTCACTCCACCCATACTGATCACTTTATTTTTGAAATTGGATATCAGGAAGCTGATACCATAAGTAAAATTTTTGATCCTGTTGTGATGCCCCAATTCCAGTTCCCATCCCGTGTTTTCAACAGTACCGGCATTTTGTACCGGCGCACTCTGACCGAAAGTAGTAGGCAGGGGTAATGTCAGCAGGATATCAGATGTTCTTTCTTTAAACACATCAAATGTCAGCTCCAGTTTGTTTTTCAGGAAACGGCCATCGACACCTATATTGAGTGCCGACTTTGTTTCCCAGGTAAGATTGGGATTTGATGCACCACCTGTCTGCACACCACGATTTGGTAGTCCGTTAAAATAATAAGTTGTTTGTGCAAGGGTACTTGCAAAGGGATAATTACCCACGTTCTGGTTACCGACCTGCCCCCAGGAAGCTCTTAACTTCAGGAAGTTTACCGGGTTCACATTAACCATAAAATTTTCTTTGGAAATTACCCATCCGGCAGAAACCGAAGGAAACAGCCCCCATCTGTTTTCATGGGTGAATCTTGAAGACCCATCGTAACGGATGGTTCCTTCAAGCAGGTATTTGTCCTGGTAGGAATAAGTAACCCTTGAAATTAGTGAAGCAAGTGACCAGTCGGAGGCGGTTCCGTTTATACCCCAGTAGGTCGTATTGGTTGTACCTGCACTTACTGTATAAATTTCATCAGTTAAAAAATCTCTAGTTGTGATGCCGTCACTCATCGTTTCATACCATTCCGCTGTTCCGCCTCCCATTATCGAAAAATTGTGATCGCCGATCTGCCTTGAATAATTGGCAAGCAGATTGGCATTCTGCTGTATGTCCGACACGTAGGTTACTTTTAATGTATTGAATTCCGTTTTGCTTTGTATTGCGTCGGGATTCGTCTGCTGATACAGGGTAAGGATCTTTGCATAATCACGCAGGCGCGATTGGTTTCTTACCATTCCGTAACTGGCGGTCAGTCTCAAATACGGAATGATATTATATTCAAGTGAGATATTTGCAGCAGTTCTTGCTGCTTTGATGATGGTTTGCCCGGCGTCTTCAGATGCCTGTGCAATTGGGTTACTACCGCCATCTAGCCTTCCAAGCCACCTGCCGTCTTCTGTTTTCAATTTATCATCGGTGTTTGGCAAAGCTGCAACGCCGGTCAGCATACTTCCGAGGTTATCTCCGGTAGGTTGTGTTACAACAGAAGGAATGTACCCCAGTTTCAATCCCAATTTTAGTTTCTTGCCGATCCGCAGATTTTGATTCGCCTGTACGCTAAGCCGTTCGTACCCGGTATTGATGACAACACCATTCTGCTTAAAGTAACCAAAGGATACATAATAATCATTGTTTTCACCACCCCCTGAGATGCTGATATTCTGATCGAATTGAATGGCATCCCGTAAAAAATAATCATCCCAGTTCACTTCCTGATAATCAGGCGACCGGAGTTTTTCAATTTGTGCGTCTGTAAATTTGGGAGAACCACCATCATTGGCACGTGCTTCGTTCGAGAGCAATGCGTGGTCCAGTGCGGAAACTTTTTCAGGGAAACGCGTGGGTTTTTGATTGCTCACTGTGGTATTGAGACTTACACGCGGTCCACCTTTTTTTCCCATTTTGGTAGTGATAAGTATAACGCCACCGGTTGCCCGCGATCCATAAATAGCAGCGGAAGCGGCATCTTTTAATACGCTGATGCTTTCAATATCCGAGGGTTTGAGACGATCTATCGTGGATGGAACGCCATCGACGATCGTCAATACCGGGTTATTACTTAATGTGCTGTTACCACGGATCCTGAAGTCAATCGCCTGATTGCCCGGCTGAGCGCTTGTTCTCACTACAGTTAACCCCGGTACCTGGCCTTGCAGTGCTTCACCAACTGATGCTACTGGCCGGTCTTCCAATTTTTTAGCATCAATGGTACCCACAGCACCCGTTAATGTTACTTTCTTTTGTGCACCATACCCAACTACAACTACTTCTTCCATTGAAGAATTAAGCGGAATTAAAGTGATGTCCACTGTAGACCGCCCACCGATGGAAATATCGGATACCGAATACCCGACACTACTTACTCTTAGCTGAGATTGCAATGAGGGAACATTGATAATGTAATAACCCGTGTCATTTGTGATGGCAGATTCCTTACTGCCGATAACAGTTATGGTTGTACCACTGAGTGGTTTTCCGGTTCCGGCATCAGTCACTTTTCCTGATATTGAAACCTGAGCCCAGACCTGTGTGCTGGCTACAGTACAGACAATGAGAGCCATCAACCTACGCAAGCAACGTTTCATTTAATTTTGGTTTTTTAAGTTTACTAAACAAGCGGAAATCAGATATGGCGTATTCGTATTTCCTATCACTGCCTTGTAACAGGACTTACCTCTGATTCCTCAAGTAATTCCTGAAAAGCATTATATAAATTGTCTACTTTCTTTTTTACTTCATCATTAAAAACTCCTGAAAAACTTCTTGTAGAGCCGGATATATTTAACCCTCTTTTCTGAAGGAAATACTTTGCTGAAAGCGGATACACAGCATGCATTACTTCCATGTTGTCAATAAAAAACTGTTGTATCCTGGTTACTTCTGCCTGGCGTGCCGGCTCATCATAGTGTTTGCACAACCAAACCACCAACTCCGGGGAATAGTTACCCTGAATACAGGAAAGTCCTGCTGAACCTGCTTTTAGCGAATCAATCGCATGGGCCATATAAGCATCATACAAACCGAAATCAGGCACATGACTTGTAGCGTGCAGCTTGGCCTTTATCTGCGCAAGGTCCAGACAAGTATCCTTATGGTAAATAATGCGACCAGTGTCCACAAACGGTTGAAGTTGGTCGGCCATGAGAATTCTTTTATACGGCAGCGGGCATTCATAAAAGCCAAGAGGTATATTATCCGTTTTTTCCAGCAGGCTGTAAAAGCGGTTATTAAATGTTTCAGAACTTTCAAGTTCACCGGCAAGCATATTTGTAATAATAATGACAGCTTCCACCCCTGTTCCATACATTTTCTTCACGAACTCAGCTTGTTTAGCAATCGGGCCGCCAAAAGTCCCCGTTGCAACAACAGGCACGGAACCATTTGCAATTTTTACCACATGCCTGGTAATTGCCAATCGGTCTGCGTCTGACAGGAAGAACATTTCGCTTGACTGGCAATTGGCAAATAACCCTCCGGCCCCTGCATTTAAGTAAAATTCAGTCAGTTCAGTTAGTCCATCGTAATCTACTGATCCGTCTCCTTTAAAAGGAGTTAACATTACCGGGATGAATACCTTTTTCTTTTTTGTCATTGATTGTGCCAATATCAGTTTATAGTTTTGGTCTCTGTTAAAATTAGAATGGTAACTTCTGGCCAATTTGTAACATGTTAGCCGGCTTTTGTAGGATTTTAACCTAAGTCGGGCGAACCGAAACCAAAGGTGCAGTTGAGTAAGTTTCGGGTGCAATAAAAATGTTAATTCAAAGAGATAAGTAAAAGATAGCTCGTTAGCTAATGTGCTGATCAGGTATTATATGCAACACATGTTTTGAAAGTTTCTTATCAGCATCCTGTGGCTGATATTAGCCTTGGTCAGCTAAACTGGTTCGGTACAGAACAGAAAAGGAGCTATTGGTGTAATCGAAAAATGCCGGGGCTATAAAAGAAAATAATGAAAATATTTGCTGACCAGGGGGGTATAGTGAAACTCTGGTTGAAAAGATGAAGAACGCTTTTAAAAATGGATATGAAGATTGACTTCCGAAAAAATCAAAAAATTCAATCGAAGATGGAAAAATCCCAGTTAAAGTTCTTGTAACTGTTATTCACAATACTATTACCACAACGCCGGCTGTTCCTTTTGTCTGCTGCCTATTGCCTTTCCCATCCCCTGCCTCCCCACTATCACACAAGCATCACCACCGGATTCTCTAAATACTTTTTCACTGTCTGCAAAAATGCTGCTCCAACAGCACCATCAACTGCGCGGTGATCACAACTCAGCGTTACTTTCATAATATTTGTAACGTCAAATCCGGCACCTTTTTTTACCACAACTTCTTTAATGCGACCAACTGCAAGAATCGCGCTATCCGGCGGATTAATGATCGCTGTGAATTCATCAATATCCATCATGCCGAGATTGGAAATAGTAAATGTATTTCCGCTGAATTCGGCAGGCTGAAGTTTTTTGTTTCTTGCTTTGTCATATAACTCTTTCGCGTCTGCAGCAATCTGCGACAAGCTCTTCTGATCCGCAAAACGAATCACAGGAACAATAAGTCCTTCAGGTAAAGCTATAGCACTTCCTACATGAATATGCTGATATGTCCGCACAAATTCTCCCATCCAGGAGCTGTTAACTGCGGGATGCTGGCGCAAGGCCATTGCACAGGCCTTAATGGTAAGGTCCTGGAAAGAAATTTTTACCGGGCTCACTTCATTCCATTGTTTTCTTGCGGCAATCGCATTGTCCATATTTATTTCCATCGTGAGATAGAAATGTGGTGCGCTGTACATGCTCTCACCCAGGCGGCGGGCAATGGCTTTACGCATCATGGAATTTGGAGTATCTGAAAAGCCTTCCTGACCCCCGGGCGTAAACGAAGCTACAACGGCCGTTTTTGCTGCAGGAGTTGCAGCCGCTGCCGCTGCGGGTTTTGCAGCAGGCACAAAATTGTCGACATCTCTTTTTATTATTCTTCCACCATCCCCGCTTCCCTGTACCTGTTTAATATCAATACCCTTTTCTTCTGCAAGTCTTTTTGCAAGAGGAGAAGCTTTCATCCGGCCATTTTCTGAAGCCGATGGTGTTGTTTCTGCCACTGATGGAGAAGCTTTGGTTTCTGATGTTGGCGGAGGAGTTGATTCCTGTGCAGCTGCTGGTGTTGCATCCGCCGGTTGGTCTGCTGCTGAAAGTAGTCCACTGATATCGGTCCCCGCTTTACCAACTATTGCAATCACACTATTCACCTTTGCAGCTTCGCCTTCTTTTACACCAACATACAATAAGGTCCCTTCTGCATATCCAACTACTTCCATAGTAGCCTTATCTGTTTCCACATCTGCCAGGTTATCATCGCTCTTTACCTTATCGCCCACCTTTTTATTCCACTGTACAATTTTACCCTCCGTCATAGTATCACTGAGCAAAGGCATGCGTATAACGGTAACGCCTAACTGTTCAGGACTCACTGCCGGTGCTTTTGGAGCGGGCGGAGCAGTTGAATCAGCCGGTTCCGGCGCAGGTTTTTCAGCCGGGGCCGAACCTCCACCAAGGAGATTTTTATATTCTTCGCCTTCCTTACCTACAATTGCTATGATCTCATTCACTTTCGCAGCGTCGCCTTCTTTTACACCAACATAGAGCAATGTGCCATCGGCATATCCTACAACTTCCATGGTAGCCTTATCGGTTTCGACATCGGCCAGCACATCGTCGCTTTTTACTTTATCGCCAACCTGTTTATTCCATTTCACAATCTTACCCTCGGTCATCGTATCACTCAGGAGCGGCATTCTGATCACTTCTGCCATATAGAAGCTATCGGTTTATTGTTAAAAATCAATTTGGAAGGTCGAAATTAAGGTAAAAAGATCAATTCCATGGGATGGTTCCGATGCCTGAAATCAGCTAGTTTAGTAATCCAGATCAAGGTTAAGCCGGTCTTTCAGTTCCCTGATGAGCGGGTAAGTCTGGATCATTTTCAGATACTGCTCCCGCATGGTTAAAGGCCGCTCCACGGGTTCATTATCGTCAGTAGATGCTTTTACAATAACCTGGTAACTGATCTGCCTGTTATTAAAATACTGTTGCAGGTGATCTATCAATTCACCTCTTTCCTGCTCGATAAAGCGTTGCTGGATATTGCTTTCTGTATAAATTTCAAAACTGTTTCCACCTGTAATCAGCAATTCTGCCAGTCTGAAGTTGGTCGCAGTTGAATGATTCTTCTCTTCTGTTAATTTTTCAGTATAAAGTTCCCAGGCTTTTTTCAGTTCCTCAGCTGTAAGCTGCAAAGCAGTTTCTGTTTTGTTATTTGCCTGTTTACCGATCTTTTGCCTGATTTTCTGTAATGCACCGAGGGTGGGCTTTGAAGTTTTTTCCGGCGAATTTTCCGGTGTTTGTATAACTGCCTCACCCGCTTCGCCATTAAATGGTTTGATCGGATTGACTGGCTTTTCCGGCTGAATTGTCAATTTTGCTTCATCGCCCGATACACTTGATTTTTCTTTTTCGGGGACCGGAATTTGCAGGACCAATTCTGGTAGCTTTTTAAAACTTACTGCTCTGAATTGTTCAATTCGTTTTTTTTTGATTGTACCGTCTGCACCAGTTTCAATTGATAGTGCCTGTTGCAGATAGGCCAGCCGGATCAGGAGCATTTCAATATGCAGTTTTTTATTTTTTGCCTGCTTATAGTTAATATCCGCTTCATTCAGCATATTGATAGCACTGATCAGCCAGGCCAGTGATATAGTGGCTGCAACCTGTTGGTATTTTTCCCGGAAACTTTCGACAACCTCCAGCAATTCCACTGTCCTTTTGTCCCGGCAAACCATGAGGTTTCTTAGAAACTCAGAAAATCCTGCGATTACAATTTCACCATCAAATCCTTTCCTGTTGATTTCGTCAAACAAAAGCAAAGCCGCCGCCAGATCCTGTCTGGATAAATTTTCAAGCAACCGGAAGAAATAATCTTCATCGAGGATATTGAGGTGTTCAAGCGTATTCGCGTAAGTAATTTCACCGCCGGTGAAACTTACAATTTTGTCAAGAATGCTGAGCGCATCGCGCATACAACCTTCGCTTTTTTGTGCGATTACCTGTAGCGCAGACTTCTCAGCCCTGATATGTTCTTTTTCTATGATTTCACCCAGGTGATGAACGGTATCTTCTGTAGTTATTCTTCTGAAATCAAAAATCTGACACCTGGAAAGTATCGTTGGCAGAATTTTATATTTTTCTGTGGTGGCAAGGATAAAAATAGCATATGGAGGTGGTTCTTCAAGGGTTTTTAAAAAAGCATTGAAGGCAGCTGCACTCAGCATATGAACCTCATCGATTATATAAACTTTATATTTTCCGGACTGTGGTGCATACCTGACCTGTTCCGTCAATGTACGGATATCATCCACCGAATTATTACTGGCTGCATCCAGTTCATGAATATTTAAGGATGTACCCGCATTAAAGCTTACACAGGAATTGCATTTGTCGCAGGCTTCACCATCTTCCTGCCGGTTTTCACAATTGATGGTTTTGGCGAGTATGCGCGCACATGTGGTTTTGCCAACACCCCGCGGACCTGTAAATAAAAAAGCATGCGCCAGTTGATTCTGCCTGACCGCATTTTTTAATGTTGTGGTAATATGGGACTGCCCCACTACGGAAGAAAAATTCTGGGGACGGTATTTTCTGGCAGAAACAATGAATTTTTCCATAAAGCGGCAAATTACAAAAATGAGTGCAATCCTGCCGGTAGCTTACCACCTGCTGTTATCTTATTGGGGATAAATTGAGGTTAAAGGTTCAAACTGCCTCCGCCGGCAGGCAGGCGCTGAACGTTTAACGGGTAGTTTATTATATTTAATGCTGTTCCCGATAACTTTCCACCAGAAACCAGTAACCAGAAACCAGCCACCAGAAACACTATGCCAGAATACATCCTTTCATTCGACCAGGGTACAACAAGTTCGAGAGCAATCTTATTTGACCAGTCCGGCGCTATCGCTGAAGTGGCACAAAAAGAGTTTACTCAGATTTTTCCTGAACCTGGCTGGGTTGAACATGACCCGACAGAAATCTGGGCCACCCAACTCGGTGTAGCAGCAGAAGTGATTTCAAAAAAGGGTATTAATATTAAAAATATTCATGCAATCGGAATAACCAATCAACGCGAAACCACCATTGTTTGGGACAGGGTTAGCGGAGAACCTGTGTACAACGCAATTGTATGGCAGGACAGGCGAACGGCATCCTTCTGTGATGAACTGAAAGCACAGGGGCTCGAAAAAATTATCAGGGAGAAAACCGGTTTGGTGATAGATGCCTATTTTTCTGCCACCAAATTAAAATGGATACTTGATAATATTCCCGGCGCCAGGAAAAAAGCTGAAGATGGGAAACTCGCCTTTGGAACAGTAGATACCTGGCTCTTATGGAAACTTACTCTGGGGCAGGTACACGTCACCGATATGAGTAACGCTTCGCGCACAATGTTGTTCAACCTGAACACGCTTGATTGGGATGACGACCTTTTAAAAATATTCAATATCCCCCGTCAGATTTTACCCTTTGTTAAATCCAGCAGCGAAGTATACGGGATTACCCAACGTGTGCTGGCACCAGCTTCTGTTCCGATTGCAGGCATAGCCGGTGATCAGCAGGCGGCGCTTTTCGGACAACAATGCACGGAGCCAGGCATGGTTAAAAATACATATGGAACAGGATGTTTTATGCTTATGCATACAGGTAATAAACCGATCGCATCAACCAATAACCTGCTTACCACCATTGCATGGAAACTCGGCAACTCGGTTGAATATGCACTTGAAGGAAGCGTGTTTATTGCGGGCGCCGTTGTACAATGGCTGCGTGATGGTCTGGGAATAATACAGTCATCCTCTGATGTTGAAAAACTGGCCCGCGAAGTGGTTTCAGCTGAAGGAGTTTTTGTTGTACCGGCTTTTGCGGGGCTCGGCGCACCCCACTGGAATCAGCATGCGCGGGGAACGATTGTAGGCCTCACCCGCGGAAGCACCCGATCGCATATTGCCCGTGCTGCCCTTAACAGTATTGCATTTCAAACCTATGATGTGCTGAGAGCAATGGAAGGAGACGCGGGTATCCCTATACGTGAGCTGAGGGTGGATGGCGGTGCAACCGCTAATGATTTACTGATGCAATTCCAGAGTGATATACTGAATGTAAAAGTTGTAAGACCAAGGATAACAGAAACCACCGCGCTGGGCGCCGCTTATCTCGCTGGTCTCGCAACCGGGTTCTGGGCAAGTACTGCCGATATCGGAAAGCAATGGCAAAGCGGAAAAGAATTTAACCCTGCTATGGAAAGTACAGAAAGGGATTCACTGCTACAGGGATGGAATAAAGCCATTCATGCCGCTAAAGCCTGGACTGATGCCTGACCCTATGAATGATATTTTATTATGAGAAGATCTGAAATGATCGAGGCACTCGAAAAAAGCCAGGAATGGGATCTTGCTGTAATTGGTGGCGGAGCAACAGGTCTTGGGATTGCCATCGATGCTGCTTCAAGGGGTTACAGCACAATCCTGTTTGAAAGAAATGATTTTGCAGGGGGCACTTCAAGCCGCAGTACAAAACTGGTTCATGGCGGCGTTCGTTATCTCGCCCAGGGCAATATCCGGCTCGTGAAAGAGGCCCTGAAGGAACGAAGTCTGATACTGAAAAATGCTCCACATCTTTCGCGCAAACAATTATTTGTTGTTCCTTCTTACCGATGGTGGGAGAAATGGTACTATGGTATTGGTCTTACCTTTTATGACCTGCTGGCGGGTAAAGCAGGCATCGGAAAAACGAGGATCATGTCCACGAATGCGGTAATACAACATATACCCGTAGCCGAAAATCATTCGCTCTCGGGTGGTATCGGGTATTTTGATGGTCAGTTTGATGATGCCCGCTTTGCAATAAATATGGCGAAGACAGCAGCAGAACAGGGAGCAGTTGTATTGAATTATTTTCCGGTTAAAGAACTGATCACAGAAAAGAAAAAGGTCCGGGGATTGAAAGTGACTGACAGTATCAGCGGAAAATCATATGATATAGCCGCGAAAGCAGTTATAAATGCGACCGGAGTATATGTGGATGAAATTATCAGAATGGAAGATCCGGCCTCTCCGGGAATGGTTTCACCATCGCAGGGTATTCATCTTGTTCTGGAAAAGAAATTTTTTCCGGGAGATACGGCACTCATGATTCCGAAAACAGCAGATGGCCGCGTATTATTTGCCGTTCCCTGGTATAACCGCGTTGTGGTGGGAACAACCGATACACCTGTGGATACCGTTTTAACAGAACCCCTTCCCTTCCGTGAAGAGATCAGCTTTATCATTTATCATTTTAATAAATACCTGAATGCCGATATTGGTGAATCGGATATCCGCAGCATTTTCACCGGACTCCGCCCGCTTGTAAAAACTTCCAATACGGGAAAAACGGCAATGCTTTCACGTGACCATACCATTGTTGTATCCACCGGGGGATTGATAACAATCACCGGTGGCAAGTGGACGACATACCGTAAAATGGCCAAAGATGCCGTGGATAATGCCGTATTTGTCGGAAAGCTGAAATCCCGGTTATGCGTAACCGAAAATCTCAAAATTCATGGCTGGACGGAAGAAACTGAAAACGCTGAACAGTTGAAAGTATATGGATCTGATGCTGCAGCAATCCGCTTACTCGAAGAAAAAGATCCGGCGCTCAGGCAAAAAATTCATCCGCAGTTTCCTGATACCATGGCGCAGGTCGCCCAGGCTGTAAACGAAGAAATGGCGATGCACGTGGAAGATGTACTTGCCCGGCGGATAAGAATGCTTTTTCTGGATGCTAAATTTGCTCTGGAAGCCGCGCCGGCCGTGGCCGATCTGATGGCAGTTTATCTCAACAAAGATGAAAACTGGAAACAAAAAGAACTGACTCAGTTTGCCCGGTTGGTAAAAGGCTGCCTTCCCTGAAATTTTTGCTGATTCAATACTGTTGAAAATCCGGCGTTGAGTAATGAAGCATTATTATTGCCAAAACTCCCGGATGTGTTAACAGATAAGCAGAAGAAGAAAAAAGTCATTAACCTTTTATCATCACTTAACAGAGAAGGTAAAATCAAAGCCGTTGAAGGCTATTGGTGGGTTTTATTAAAGAAGTAAACTCAAAATGCAGTTTAGACGGTTTTAGACAGTTTTAGACAGTTTTAGACAGTTTTTACTTAATGTAATGATTTACAACGCGAAAAACTGTCGGTTTCTTTATTAAGCCAAAAGGTAATTTGACTTTCCAGGTGGTTTTAAGGCGGCCTTCCCTGACAAAATCTCAACTTTTTTATTCATATTACAGAATCAAACCTGCCTGCCATGACTGCATTTCTGGGAGAATGTATCGGTACTGCTATCTTAATTACGCTCGGGGATGGGGTAGTTGCCAATGTTCTTCTTAAAGATAGCAAGGGTAACAATGGCGGCTGGATCGTAATTACTTTCGGATGGGCAATTGCAGTTTTCACCGGCGTTTATGCTTCTGCTTCAGCCAGCGGAGCTCATCTCAACCCTGCAGTAACTATCGCCCTCGCATCAATCGGCGATTTTCCATGGAAGGATGTACCTCTTTACATCCTTGCTCAGTTGCTCGGGGCAGCCATTGGCAGTACATTGGTCTGGCTCAGTTATCTCCCGCATTTTAAAAGAACAGAAGATCCTGCTTTAAAACTTGCGGTGTTTTGTACAGGCCCTGCTATCCGCAATTCCGCTACCAATTTCCTGACGGAATTGATTGCGACCATGGTCTTTATTCTCAGCATTTTGCTGATAACCAAACCCGAAATGAAAATCGGTGCGCTGGATGCGCTTCCCGTAGCTTTGCTTGTGTTGGGCATCGGGTTGAGTTTGGGCGGACCGACAGGTTATGCCATCAACCCTGTACGAGATTTCGGACCCCGGCTGATGCATGCGGTTTTGCCAATTGCAGGCAAGGGTAGCAGCGACTGGAAATATGCATGGATTCCCATTGCAGGACCGGTTATCGGTGCTTTGATCGCGGCTCAGATTTTCCGTCTGCTCTAGTCAAAAAATCGGTTATAGTTAACCGGTATTATTTACACCTGAATTAAAACTGACATGAAAATAAAATTGCTTTATCTGGTTATTGCCTTTAGTGTTTTTTCATTTTCAACATTGAAAGCACAGGAAACCAAACCGCGTTTAAATCATATCGCGTTATATGTAACCGATCTGAAAGCAAGTACCGCCTTTTATATGAAAATTGTAGGTCTGGATACTATTCCAGAACCCTTTCACGACAACCTTCATACCTGGTTCAGCATCGGCCCTAAAAGTCATCTTCATATTATTGAAGGCGGAAAAGAACGCTTTGTTCATCACAAACACACTCATCTCTGTTTCACTGTACAGTCTGTGGAAGAATTTTCAAAAAAACTCCAGGCTGCAAATATTCCCTACGAAGACTGGCCTGGTAAACCGCAATCCATCACCACAAGGGTCGATGGCGTAAAACAGCTCTATTTCAAAGACCCTGACGGTTACTGGATTGAAATCAATGATGCACGTGAATGAAGTTCAACGTTAAACGTTGAACGTTTAACATAGGTAAGCATCGGGTTCCCACTAATGAAAAAACTTCGTTTGCCGTTGAAAAAATCGGGCGCCGACCCTTACCTTTGCGGCATTAATTCAAAGTCACTTTAAATATTTTTTTCATATGGCTAATAAGGGGAAAGTCAAACAAATCATCGGAGCCGTTGTGGATGTGCAGTTTGAGGGTCTGTTGCCCGAAATCTATAATGCAGTTGAGATAAAACGCGAATCCGGTGAAGCCCTTGTTATGGAAGTTCAGCAGCACCTTGGAGAGGATAGTGTACGTTGTATTGCAATGGATGGAACTGAAGGTTTGATCCGTGGTGCAGAAGTTATTGATACCGGAATCCCTATTGCAATGCCGGTGGGCGAATTGATCAATGGTCGCCTTTTTAATGTGACCGGCGATCCTATCGATGGTCTGCCTGCGGTTTCAAAAGTTGGTGGTCGTCCGATCCATGCTAAACCGCCATTATTTGAAAATCTGAGCACTGCATCAGAAGTACTTTTCACAGGTATTAAAGTAATCGACCTGATTGAGCCATATGCAAAAGGCGGTAAGATCGGTCTCTTCGGTGGTGCAGGTGTTGGTAAAACAGTTTTGATCCAGGAGCTTATCAATAATATCGCAAAAGGTTATGGTGGTTTGTCAGTATTCGCCGGTGTGGGTGAAAGAACCCGTGAAGGAAATGACCTGTTGCGCGAAATGATTGAAGCAGGTATCATGAAATATGGTGATGCCTTCAAGCATAGTATGGAAGAAGGTGGCTGGGATCTGGAAAAAGTGGATATGGAAGGGTTGAAAGATTCCAAAGCAACTTTTGT
>JAATGW010000022.1 GCA_015654495.1 Chitinophagales bacterium | reverse complement strand
TTCGACTCAGAACTTTCAACTCAAAACTCCATGGAAGTACATCATCACCCGCATGCCCACGGAAAGAAAAACTGGAAATCATATTTGTGGGAATTTCTCATGCTATTTCTCGCTGTGACACTTGGGTTTTTTGTGGAAAACCAGCGTGAACATTATATAGAGCACAAACGGGCAAAAGCTTATGCAGTATCCATGATCAGTGAACTTGAAGCTGATACAGCTGAACTCCGCGCCTATATCAATTATATGACATTTGCTGCACGCTACACCGACACGCTTATTCAATTGTTTTCCGTTTCAAACCCGGAAGATATCCCACCGGGCAAATTATACTGGTACGGCCTTTGGGGCGGAGCTTCCAGGTCATTCGTCTCGAATGATGCCACTTTTCAGCAAATGAAAAGCTCGGGTTCCCTTCGCTATTTTACCAACAAAACAATAAATAATGAAGTTGGCCGCTATGACCGGCTTTACAGAAAAATAAAAACCTATGAAGCATACGATATGGATGTTTACCTGGAAGTCAGAAAACTGCGGTCACTCATATTCGATGTCCGTTATAATTTGGTTGCAAATAACATCTACCTGTCTGACACCAATCAGCCGGACCAGCGAAAGGTCGACTCATTTATACTTTCGCAGCCCGCTTTGCTCAGTTATGACCGGTCTGTATTGAATCAGTATCTCGAGTTGGTGAGGTCAAGGTTTTTCAGAAATAAGATCCGGGATGCAGATTCATTATTAGTTATCGGTGTTAAACTGATAGGCGAACTGAAAAAAGAATATGATATCAAATGAATGTATCAGCAAACAGCCCGCAGGAAAAATCAACCGGATTGACATCACAAAGCCAATTAATCCCGCCACAGATGAAGTCGAAAGCATTATTCTTAAGAATCATGCTTTATTTCTTTATCAGTGTCGCAACGCTACAGGTGATTGCGCAGCAAACCCGGGTGGATTCGATTATCCTGAAACTAAAGAAGGTTGTATCCGCCCCCCACATTGATTCTGCAGCATTAATATCCATCGGCAGAATGATTGCTGAAACTGTTTTAAATGATCAACAGCTGACACAGCTTGAATCAGTTGCTTCCACGCTAAAAAACGAAAAGGATATCGGTATTTACTGTTTGTTAAAACGCTCCATCCAGTCCTCGCTGAATTCCGTTGACGCAGACCGGGCTATTTCCTATGGACACAAAAATCTGAAGGAACTGGAAAATTTCAAGACTCCAAAATTGAGTTGGGAAAAATATGCATGCTTAATGACCCTGCGTATATCCTATCGTAATTCTGATCGGATAAATGAAGGTTTTCAATATTATTCACAACTTGTATCAGATGCCCTGGCTAAACAGGATTCAACTGACCTGGCAACCGGATATTATGTGCTTGCAGGATTTTACAGTACGATCGGCCTGATGGACCAGGCAATCTACAATTCAAAAAAATCCCTGTCATTCATGGATACAGTCGTAGCTCATGATGAAATATATTGGGATATGTCATTGCCCAATGGTGCAGGCCGGTGGCTGAATAATATGAATGTGCTCGGCACTTACTACAAAGAAGCAAAACAGTATGATAGTGCATTTTCCTGTTTCAAAACTGTAATGAATATCGGGGCTGGTAGGGAATATTCTCAAACAGCTGCGTTCAGAATGGTTGAGGTTATGCTGGATATCGATTCGCTGCAACCGGTACCTGCCCTACTGAATGAGGTGCGCAGTTCCATCAGTTCCAGGAATTCTCCGCCCTGGTCAGCTGTGGTGAAACAGTCGGAAGCTCTGTATAATATAAAAACCGGTAACTATGATAAGGCGGAACAGCTGTTGAATGATGTTCGGGAATTGATAGCCAACTACCATTTACCACCCAGGCCTTATGCCGGTACCATGGCGCCCGATTATTATTTTGCCCTTTTACGCCAGCAACAGCAAAGAATACCCGAGGCGATTGTTTTCCTGCAAAAGGATATTGAAAGGATGGCAAATATCCGGGTGCAACTGCTCACAGATTATCGGTTGCTTGCCAACCTATATCAAAGCTCCGGTAATGGACAAAAAGCAGCTGAGGCCTATGAAAAATACAACATACTGCAGGACGAAGTACTGGAGGAACAAAGAAGGCTCAGGCAAGGCAGTTTTGAGCTTGAGCAACAGATGAATGAGCGGGAGCTATCCATTACTAATCTCAAAAATGAAAATAAGGTTGCAGCCATCACCAGGAATTTTATTATTGGCCTCGCTGCTGTTTTACTGTTCCTGGCAGTTTTTGCCTATAACCGATACCGGGTAAAGCAAAGAGATAATAGTTTACTTTCCACAACACTGGCAAATCTTAAGGCTACGCAAAGCCAGCTGATTCAATCAGAGAAAATGGCTTCACTTGGTGAACTCACGGCAGGCATTGCGCATGAGATACAGAACCAGTTGAATTTCGTGAATAATTTTTCGGAGGTAAGCGCGGAATTGATTGAAGAGGCAGGACAGGCAATAGGCAACAGGCAAAAGGCAATAGGGAACAGCCAGGCCGATGAAAATACAGAAATTGAACAGATACTTACAGAAATAAAACAGAATCTGGAAAAAATCAACCATCATGGCAAACGTGCTGATGCCATTGTAAAAGGGATGCTGCAGCATAGTCAGAAAAATACCGGAATTAAAGAACCTACCGATATCAATGACCTGGCAGATGAGTACCTGCGACTAGCCTATCATGGTATTCGTGCAAAAGAAAATTCCTTCAATGCGACGATCAAAACAGATTTTGATTCTGCTATACCAAAATTAAATATAGTACCGCAGGACATTGGTCGCGTGTTACTGAATCTGTTCAATAATGCTTTTTATGCAGTGCAGGAAAAGAAAAAACGTGATCCTGCATTTCAACCCTGTGTAACAGTTAGTACAACCAGGATTGAAAACAGAATAAGGATTTCAATTACGGATAATGGGACTGGCATTCCTGAAAAAATCAGAGAGAAAATCTTTCAGCCATTCTTCACTACTAAGCCCACGGGCGAAGGAACAGGACTCGGTTTAAGCCTGACCTATGATATTGTGAAAGCTCATGGAGGCGAAATAAGATTTGAATCACTACCAGGTGTTTCAACCACATTTGTTATCTCCCTTCCGGAGAAATAATTGCCTGATTAACAATATATTCTTTTACCATTTAGTCACCCCCCGCCTCTGTTTCATTGCCGGGCAGGCGCTCTTACCGCTTTCCGGCCGGCACAAATAAATCGTGAATGGCTTTGACTTCAAAAAAAGTAGCCGGAAGCTGGTGGGCCCTGTAAGAATACGGTAAATTCTCACTTAATGATGCCAAAGCAATAATCTATAGATCAGCTGAAACGAATATTGGCTTGATTTATCCGCCGATCTGCCTGTTCTTAAGCGCAAAGCCCTGCTACTCCCTTCTGTCTCTGATCAAAATTTAACTATACACAATAAAAAAAATTAGCCATATTATTGAAAAATGTTCTTTTTTTGCATTCGTAAATCAATAGAGCCATTTACATCCAGACAGTAATGATTAAAAACCTGACCAAATATTTCGCAGAAATGGTACTAGCCAGTACCACGCAGCGTTGGGTTTTGTCTGTTCTTCCCGGAACAGTTCCTTCATTCCGCCCGAATCCCTTTTGGGTGCGACGTTGATCTCCTATTCCATAGGGTCCGCTCATGAAGCGGGACTATGACTCCCGGAAGGGAATCGATAAATACCCGGAAATACCGGTAATGGTTTTTTCTTCAATTCTCTAAAAATGGACCAGCAACAGAAATTCAGGATAATAGTGGCAGATGAAAGTCATTTTCATTTTGCCGAAACGATTGTAGACGAAATGGCCGAATCGGCCAAAGCCCGCGGAACAGGTATTGCCCGACGCAGTCCCGATTATATCAGGGATAAAATGCAGGAAGGTAAAGCTGTGATTGCTTTGTCGGAAGAGGGTGAGTGGTCCGGCTTTTGTTATATTGAAACATGGAGCCATGGTGAATATGTAGCCAATTCAGGTTTGATTGTTTCTCCGAAATTCAGGAAAGGCGGGCTTGCCAAAATGATCAAGAAAAAGATCTTCCAGCTCAGCAGGGAAAAATATCCTGATTCAAAAATATTCGGACTTACTACCGGCCTTGCAGTAATGAAGATCAATTCCGAGCTCGGATATGAACCTGTCACCTATTCAGAACTTACCCAGGATGAAGCATTCTGGGCAGGTTGTAAAAGCTGTGTGAACTATGATATCCTGATGAGTAAGGAGCGTAAAAACTGTATGTGTACAGCGATGCTTTTCGATCCTAAAGACCATTATGAGCCTGCAGAAACCACGGAATTTTTTGAGAAGAAATCCAAAGTACTGGAAAGGCTGATGAATTTCAAACAATGGAAATTCCTCCGTCCTTTTCTTAAAAAAGAAAATGGTGGCAAGTCGCTAAAATCTATCATGAGTCATTTTTTCAACTTATAGTCAATTCAGGGAATGTCAAAGAAAGTCGTTCTGGGATTCAGCGGAGGTTTGGATACCTCCTACTGCGTGAAATACCTCACGGAGGATAAAGGTTATGAGGTTCACAGCATCATTGTAAATACGGGAGGTTTCAGTAAAGAAGAGCTGGAGCAGATTGAAAAACATGCCTATACACTTGGCGTAAAAACCCATACTACCGTTGACGCAGTAAAAACCTATTACCGGAAAATCATCCGTTACCTGATTTACGGAAATGTTCTTAAGAACAATACCTATCCTTTAAGCGTAAGCGCAGAACGCCTTAGCCAGGCCCTGCATATCGCCGAACATGTTATTAAATTAAATGCCGACGCAGTTGCGCACGGAAGTACAGGTGCGGGAAATGACCAGGTTCGCTTCGACATGATTTTTCATATCATGATTCCCGGAGTAGAAATCATAACACCGATCAGGGATCTGAAACTTAGTCGTGAAGCTGAGATTGCCTATTTGAAAGAGAAAGGTGTAGAGATGAATTTTGAGAAAGCACTTTATTCCATTAACAAAGGGTTGTGGGGAACAAGTGTCGGGGGCAGAGAAACTCTTTCATCAAAGGGTATGTTGCCGGAATCTGCCTGGCCAACCCAGGTTACAGCTACAGGCACTGAAGAAGTTGAACTCAGCTTTGAAAAAGGAGAATTGAAAGCCGTCAACGGAAACAAATTTGATGAGCCTTCAGAAGCCATTCAGTATCTGCAAAAAATTGCAGGTGCATATGGAGTTGGTCGTGATATACATGTGGGGGATACAATTATTGGTATCAAGGGAAGGGTTGGATTTGAAGCAGCCGCGCCAATGGTGATTTTGAAAGCACACCACGCACTGGAAAAACATGTGTTAACTAAATGGCAGCTGCAATGGAAAGACACACTTGCCCAATTCTATGGTAACTGGTTGCACGAAGGCCAGATACTAGATCCTGTTATGCGCGATATCGAAGCTTTTCTTGAAAGCTCACAGGAAAATGTCAGCGGGAAAGTTTTTGTTCAGCTGCATCCTTACCATTTTCAAATAAATGGAATTGAATCAGAATTCGATTTAATGAGCAGCAAGTTTGGCAAGTATGGTGAAATGAATACGGGCTTTACAGGAAATGATGTACGTGGATTCAGTCGTATTTTTGGTAACCAGACAGGTATCTGGAATCAGGTGCAACAGGATTTAAAAAATAAATGAAGGGCGATCATGGCAGGAAAAATAAAAACCGGAATTGTAGGTGGAGCAGGATATACCGGCGGTGAGCTGATCCGGATTTTACTGCAACATCCGGAGGCCGAAATTATTTTTGTACATAGCAAGAGTAATGAAGGAAACTATTTGCACAAAGTTCACCAGGATTTACTTGGGGATACACAAATGAAATTCACCGGCACCTTAAACAATGATATTGACGTTTTGTTTCTCTGTGTAGGACATGGTGAAGCCAGAAAATTTCTTGAAGAAAACGAAATTGATCCTTCAGTGAGGATTATCGATCTGTCGCAGGATTTCCGGCTGGAGGATTCCTCCTATATCGGCGACCGGCATTTCGTGTATGGGTTGCCGGAACTCAACAGGGAAAATATCCGCAAGGCAAGAAATATTGCAAACCCGGGTTGTTTTGCAACAGCTATTCAACTTGGATTATTACCCCTGGCTGCTGAAGGATTGCTGGATGAAATTCATACCACGGGCATCACGGGATCTACCGCTGCCGGTCAGGGTCTTTCTGCAAGTTCTCATTTCAGCTGGCGGGCAAATAATATCCAGGCCTATAAAACCCTTAGCCATCAGCATCTGCGGGAAATAGGGGAGTCATTAAGGCAACTTCGTCCAGGTCATAATATGATTCTGAATTTTATTCCCTGGCGTGGTGATTTTACGAGAGGCATCTTTATAAGTTCACAGATCCATTGTGAACAGAAGGACACTGAGATGATTGAGTTGTTTGAAAAATTTTATGAAGGCCATCCATTCACATTAATGGGCGAAGAACCTATTTATCTGAAACAGGTTGTCAATACCAACAAGTGTGTCATTCAACTTGAAAGAGTCGGTACCAAGCTGGTGATACATTCTATAATTGATAACCTTTTGAAAGGAGCATCAGGGCAGGCGGTACAGAATATGAATCTGATGTTTGGCGTGGATGAGTGCGCGGGACTGAGGCTCAAAAGTGCGGCTTTTTAGGAAGT
>JAATGW010000265.1 GCA_015654495.1 Chitinophagales bacterium | reverse complement strand
AGCGCATCAGCCAGTGATTGGGAACCGCCTTTGGGAAGTGGCCAGCCTTTTGCATGTGATGCCGTCATTAATACGAGCCCGACTGCCGCACCTGATAAAAAATTGAGTGGTAAAAGTGCGTGCGCTGCCATCCCACCCCATAAGGCCTTTGCTTTTTCGGTCTTAAAATTTCCGGCAAGTAGTTTTGCAGATTGCAATCCCTTCAGGCCAAAACGCGCCAAGGCAAAAGCTTCCTTCGGAAAATGCAGTGGAGCTAGTAAATCATTTACCAGCACAGGCCATTTTTTCAGTATTGGTTCCAGCAGACTTTTATAATTCTGTTCATCTTTCCCCAGTGCTGCTGCAGTTGCATCCAGGTTATGCAATAAAACGGCAGCCGTTCCATCATCAAATGGATGGGCTGCATCTATTGGCGGATAAATCCATTCCAAACCGAATTCATTCAATGGCAGCTGACTAAAGAAGGGCGAGTTGACAGCCATGGGATGAATGGCTGAACACACATCGTGCCTGAAGCCGGGAAGTGTTAGTTCAGCAGTACGCATGCCACCGCCAATCTCTTTTTTCGCTTCGAGTAATAATACAGATAAGCCCTGCTGCTGCAGGGTGATTGCAGCAGCGAGTCCATTAGGCCCGGAGCCCACAACTATCGCATCAAAATCTTTTTTAGTATGCTTCAAACAGTAAAACGTTGAACGTTGAACGTTAAACATTCAACGTATGAGTTATCTGGCATTGATTGGTCTCAGCTTTTTCCATTTGTCAATAAACAATACAGCGGCACTCACAAACCTTTCTGTTTCGGCACGGCCCCTGTCAGCAGTTGCTGTTGAAAGATCGCCGATTCCCCATACGCCGGTGCTTGACATTTCAGCCGCTGAAGTCTTCTTGCCTGTTTCCTTTGACTTTAAACCTTCGGCAAGAAAAACCAGGTTGGTGGCTGCATCTCCTTCCAAAACTTCAGGGATCATTGATTCCATATGTGCAGGCAAAGTTAGCTTAGCCTGTTCGGCTTTATCCATCTGTACCAGATTGGGAATCAGATATAATGACGATGAAGTTTCATTGATACCACCATGGCGGTCGAAAACTTTTTTTTCATTTGCCGAAGTTGAAGATGAACTGCGTGGCTTTGATAGCGTTGATGCAGCTTCACCCAATTCAACTGCAATTCCCGATGTTTCCTGATTGATACGGTCAACCAGAAAAATGCTGATTGCCCTGTTTCCACCATGCGAATTAAGAATCAGAAATCTTTTGAATCCATGCTGTATCAGCGACTGCACAGCTTCAAAATAAACCTCCACAATTGTATTCGAAGATAAACTTATGGTTCCTGCAAATCCCATATGATATGGAGATTGGCCAACCATGAGCACAGGAGCTACAAGAACATCGGTTTTCTGAGCTACGAGTTTTGCCCTTTCCACGCCATTAAGGAAGTCGGTGCCTATCGGCAGGTGTTTGCCATGCTGCTCAAGTGCCGGAATGGGAATTATGACCATATCTGTTTTTTTCAGCAGTTCTGAAACGTCAGGCGAAGTCATATGTGGCAGATAGTTCTTTATTTTCTGTTCATGCCATAAAGGGTTGGTGTCGATTGTGGGTCTGAATGAAAAACAAAGGCATACCATAAATCCTGTCATCATTAAATTCTTACTCATACATGTTTTTTAAAGAATGATTGCCTTTATCCACGCCAGTTCTCGGGTTTAAATAATACCCTGCCATCTTTTTTCAGTACCCATGCCGTTACCGGGTTCAGGTGATATCCACCCATATCTTTTCCCCGGGCATCAATCAATTGCTTTAAAGTCGGCTGAGTATAACCGGTAGTATCCACAGCACGGCTCATGATTTCCGTTTCATCTCCATTCCACTTATACAAATAACGGAATCGAACATGCGCTTTGTCCAACACAGGTTGCTGAAGAGAAGCCGAATGCCAGGATTTTCCGGCATCAGTACTTACTTCAACCCTTTCAATTTTACCCCGCCCGCTCCAGGCCAGTCCGCTGATTTCCAACCAGCCTTTTTCAACTGATCCCGGGTAGGAAGGTGATGTAATGATAGATCGCGCATCCATATCAAAACTGAACTGGCGGACCTTACCATCTTTTATCTGTTCGGTGTATTTTGAGGTTTCTTCGCGGGTCATAAATGGCTGGTCACTCAATTCAATCCTGCGGATCCATTTTACATTTGTATTTCCTTCCCAGCCGGGTAAAAATAATCTTGCAGGATATCCCTGCTGTGGCCTCAATGCTTCTCCGTTCTGACCATAAGCAATCATGCCATCTTCCAGACCTTTACGTACGGGAATGCTACGCGTCATCACTGCTGCATCTGAACCTTCGGCCAGAAACCAGGTCGCTCCGGGTTTTATACCAACTTCACGGAAAATTGTCGATAGCATAACGCCGGTCCATTCACTCTGGCTGGTAAGTCCACAGATTTCCTGTGCCGTCATTGTTTCTTTACCCGTACGGAAGTTTCCGGAGCATTCAATAAAGGCAATTCGTGAAACAGAAGGAAATCTTTTCAGGTCCTTCAGAGTAAAGACCATCGGCTTTTCCACCATTCCATGAATGAGCAGCTCATAGTTTTCCGGATCGATATCCGGTACTCCACCATGGTGCCTCTCGAAATGAAGGTCCGAAGGTGTGATCATTCCATAGAGATCCTGCAATGGTGTTCTTGATGAAGTGTCTGATGTTTTCTTTTCCGGGTTTTCATAACGGGAGCGGCTACCTAATTTCCCAGGCAAGGGCCCCTGGATCTTTGTAGGATCGGTAATCAGCAGATTAGTATTAACCTGGGCATTACCTGGCCTGAACAAGGCCAGCGCTGCTGTTGCCGTTGCTGCAGCTATCAATGACCGCCTGTTGAACCTGGCAGCCGGGAAATCATTATTTAGCTCTTCCAGTTCTTCTTTCATTTATAATCAGATTTCATCTCACTTCTTTACCACCTTTCCGGTCATCGTTTACAAAAAGCTTTTTTGCCGGCATTTCGATGGTTGCCAGGTTCGATGAATTCAGTACTGTTATTGAATCAATAATTCTGTTTTTGAATAGCAGGTAGGCGGTAAGGCTATACACTTCGTCATCCGTCAATGAGCCGGGCGCATTAAAGGGCATTGTTCTTCTGATATAGTCGAATACCGTAGTAGCATAGGGCCAGTAGTTCCCGATTGTTTTAGCTTTAACCGTATCTCCAAAAGCGCCGATCAGTTTTGCATAAGGACCGGAGCCGCTGTGGCAACTCACACATTTCAAGGCAAACAATGAATCTCCGGTTGCAACTCCACCTGAACCTGGCGGAAGACCATGACCATCGGGCATAATATCGATGTCGATGGAATCGATCTCCTGTTTCGTTGCTATGCGCCCGAAAGCAAAGCTTTCCGGCAAATTTCCTCCTCCCTGTTCTTCTCCCTGATCCGGAGACGTTGAACAGGATGAAATCAATACAGAGATCAACAGAAATATGAGCAGACTGGCGATTTTTTTCAGATCAGTATTTACCCGCACTTAATGAGCTTTCTGTGAGTAAATATTTCCGGTCTCTTCTATCGAGCACAACATAGATCGAGTCCTTGTTTTCATTGATCCCGGTAAGCACTACCCGGTTACCATCGCTTGTATCATATTTCAGGATCATTGTTTTTCTATTTTCATTTTTTGGCTTCTCGGAATATTCACGGACACGCCTTGTACTCATCGCGATGGGGTCAATCCGGTTCAATTCCGGGATTATATTTTTCCTGGCTTCAGCAGGGATAATATCAACCCATTTTCCCGAGCCGGCAGCACTATCGCCTGGTGATTTTGCATTTCTGTTATTCAGATTCCTGTCACTGCCACCATCACCACCTACACCCGCAGCGCGGTTGCGACGGTCGGCGATAGGTTTGAATTTATCCTGGAGATATAAAACCTTGTTTACTTCATCCGCATTATAATAAAACACGCGCTGTCCACCACCAACGCCGGAAATTTCAAAAGTACGGTTGATGTCTTTCTGCGGATCGCCACCGCCGTTAGAAAGATCAAGAGTTGTTGGTTTGTTTACACGAAATGTAAATGATGTCCAGTTTTCAAACGTAGCTTCCTGCCAGCGGACTGTATCGAGCGGAGAATAAGGCAATACTTTGTTGTTTATTCTGAATTCCGTAACTGCATAATTTCCCCGCAGATTCTTAACTCCTGCTACCGATGGTTGTTTGTAAGGATCATAGCGGAAATTGATCAGCTGCAGGTAAAAGAATAGCGGAAGGAAAACGATAATTGCAATTGTTTTTAAACCGATGCGTGTGATTTTTAGCCAGTTTTGTTTTATCACCGGATAAAAATGATTCGGAACTGTAAACTTTTCACGTATGAAGAGGTTATATATTTTCGGAATATCCGGAATCAATAAAAAAGAAGCGAGCAAAACAAAATAACTGCTGTACACATGAACTCCGCCATCATAAGCAAAATTCACATACACAATATCTCCTAGCGCGCCGATCAATAATATCGATCCCAATGTTGTGGTCTTTCTGAATAACAATAAAGTACCGGCTCCTACTTCTACAATTCCAGTAAAAATCTGATACCAGGGAACAATGCCGATCGACAGCCAGAAAATTTTCTGCGCTGTGAAATCGCCAAAATCTGTATTGAGAATTCCCGTTGAAGGATAAGGCATCTGAACAGGAAGCAATTTTGTAAATCCAAATCCAATGATGCCTATCCCTGCACGATAACGTACCACTACCCTTAGCCAGTAATACCAACGTTCATAGTTCGCTGGTTCTTTTTTTCGCCAGTACACAATCAGTGTCCACAACAACCCTCCACCAACGGCAATCAATGCCGTAATAATCCAGTTGGCATAACCCTGCAGGGTGCTGCCAAATAAAGTGCTGCCAAAAAAATTGATCCCCGAACCAAAACGGGCAATATCATAAAGATCACGGTAATGTAAATTCGACCAGTCTGTATTTAACACCTGCCTGTACCATTCCGGACTATTAGGTATACAGATTGCGATAAAAAAAATAAAGGCAATCCGGAACAGAATTTTTTCGTAATTCTTCCATTGCTTACCGGTTGAATCTGCGACTTTATTTTCTGTTATTATTGTGCCTGTTATTATCCTGGGCTTATCTGTTATATCTGCAACTGACATATGATTGACTTTTTAAAAATCAAAATTAGAGTTTGAGAGCTTTGCGCCGGCCTTCACGTGCAACTACTTCCAGTAGAAATTTTTTATTCACCCGCGACAGTGTGGCTTGTACCGAATCACTATTCTGATCTACACCACTCAATAAAATCGTTGAATCATTCGGAAAATCATACCTGAGTTTCAGTAATTCATCTTTATAATTCGGGTTCCGGTTTTTTAATAAGAGTTGCCGGTGAGAGGTATCAATTGTATAGCTGTAATAATGGCGGCCTGCAGACCCTTCCAGTTCGTAAGTTCTACGGGCATCGTCGCTGAAAACATGGTCAGTATTTGATGTATCAGGAATTACAGCACGGTTGGATCTTATGCTGATGGTATTCCATTTTTCAAAAATCACATCCTTCCAGCGCACCGGGCTAATTTGCGAGTACCCGATAGTGTCTTTGTTTAGTATGAAAGAGCTGACATTATAAATTCCTGTTGCTTTACTCAGCCCTTTTGAATTCGGATATTGGTATGGATCATACTTATAGGCCTGCCTTGTCTGAAATCCATAAATCCCAACAAATAAAATAATGAATAATAATTTGGCCGCATACCGTGCATTCTTTTGCCAACCCAAAGGAAATGAAGGACGGAAATTATTTGGTGCGGTTGGTTTCTGCAATATCAGCAGCCGGGTAAACCTCTGCAGATCGGGAAGAAATATGAAAAAAGCCAGGCTCAGCAGGAAGAAGCTGTAAACAACTTCGCCACCATCATAAGCAATATTTGAGATAAATACATTTCCCGTAAAAACGATTACAATAAATGCAGCAATTGAAGCCGTCTTTCTGTACAGAAGCAAAAGTCCCAACACGATTTCAACTCCACCGAGAAAAGACTGATAGGAAGGAACTACACCAAGCGATAATGAAAATAATTTCCACCGGTTGAAATCTCCATAATTCGTACTCAGATTGCTGAGTGAAGGGTAAGGCGATTGCAGCGGAAAAAATTTTATAAAACCATAAGCAAACAGGGCAATTGCCAGCCGGTACCTGAGTAGTACAGTCAACCAGTATTGCAGTTTGTTATAATCGCGTTCTTTATTCTTTTCGAACTGACTCCATAAAATTGTGCCTGCTGCAGCAAGCACCAAAGCAAGTACCCAGTTACCGAAGCTATCAGTGCCTGGCAAAAAATGCGGAGTATAATTTGCCAGACTAAAAATATCACCAAAATTGAAAGTCGACCATCTGATGGAAAAAAGCTGCTTATAGAATTTCAGGTCTACCGGAAAAATCTGTATAAAAAAGTAAAGAAAAATGAACCTGAGAATCACTTTTTCATAATCTTTCCACACCGGATTTTCGCTGGAATATGTTTGAGCTGACATGCGATCTGAATTTGATTTTTATTAATAACCGGGATTCTGCTGGAGCGCCGGGTCAACAAGCAATTGCTGCGATGGTATCGGCATCAGGTATTTGTTAACATCAGTAAAATTGAGCACTGTTGTCGCTCTTCCGGTACGAATCAGGTCAAACCAACGGTGTGGCTCAAGCGCAAATTCAAGGCGGCGTTCATTTTCAAGGGCCAGCAAAATTTCTTCCTTTGTAACAGCTGTTGAAGCCGGAAGATCGGCCCGCCGGCGGACAGCATCAAGATCCTGTAAAGCCTGTGTATTTTTGTCAAGATTGGCTCTGGCTTCGGCCCTGATCAGAAATAATTCTGCTATCCGGATCACAAAACTGGGATCGGATGCAGGTGTACGGTAGTACAGATTTCCATACCAGCGATTCTGATTATCTTTTGCGATCAGCGTATTGCGGTTTCCACCTTTAGTCGTATTATTCAGCAATGACACGAGGGAATCATTAGGCGCCCATTGCCTGGTACCTCCATTGGTCTGCGGTTGCCATTGACCGCGGTGCGGATTTACTTCGGTTGTACCATTATAGAAAATTTCAAATACAGACTCTTTTGTACCTCTTGCATTATTAGCAAAAAAAGCATTGTAAGGTTTTACAAGATCATAGTTTGTAATATCACTGATCAGCTTTGTTGCATATTCTTCTGCCTTTGCCCAATCACTCAGATAGAGGTAATATCTGGCTTTCAACGCCCATACTGTTTTCTGTGTGGCACGGTAGCGGTTTGTAGTTGCAGGTAAAAGCGGCTCCGCGACTTCAAGATCGCGCAGCACCTGTGCGTAGGTTTCGGCCCTGGTGCTACGTGGGATACCTGAATTGTCGTCATAAGAAAGTGTCGGGTCTGTAATGAGCGGCACTCCACCCCAGGTGCGGGCCAGATCGAAATAGGAAAGCGCGCGCAGAAAATAAGCTTCTCCTATAAATTGATTTCTGAGTTCAGGTGTCAGCTGCGGATCATTCACCTCGGCTACTTTTGCAATCACCTGATTTGCACGATTGATCACGCGATAGATAGCAGCCCATGCTCCTGTAACGGTTGAATTTTCACCGCTCACCTGGTGATTGATAAACTCCTGTATCTGTGATTGTGAACCGGTCCAAGCAACATTGTCTCCGGATAAATAACCGATCGACTGAAATCCGGTTCCATAATAACTATCGTTTGCCAGCGCACTGTATGTTCCGTTTACAGCCTGTTCCGACGATACCCTGTCATAAATAGTCAGCTCGTCAGAAATCAATTCCTTTGGTTGTACATCCAGGAATTTTTCGCAGGAGCTTCCCGAAGCTGCAATCAGAAATGCTATAAAATAAATTCTTGCTTTCATTTGTGAGATCAATTTTAAATTCAGAAAATACCGTTAGAGTGTTACATTGAAACCAAACTGTAAACTCCGCGGTTGTGGCGGGGTTCCAAGGTCAATACCAACCTGGTTCTGACTGCTGTTGGCACTGGACTCCGGATCAGGACCCGTATATTTTGTGATCAGGAAAAGATTGCTTCCGGCAATAAAAAACCTTGCGTTTTCAATACCGATTTTTGCGGTTACCCTTTCCGGTAATGTGTAGCCCAGGGTTAGCGATCTTAACCTGATAAAAGAACCATCTTCCAGCCAGCGACTACCGCCATCGAGATAATTGTTCACGTTTACACCATCAGGTTTTGGCACATCTGTAATATCGCCGGGTTTCTGCCAGCGGTTCACGTTGTGTGCAAAAATGATCCTGGCTGCATCGCGTGCTCCGCCGCCTTCACCAAAGAAGCGGTTATGGTTATAGGTTTTATTTCCATATTGAAAGGAGAGAAAAATCCCAAGATCAAATCCTTTATAGTTCAGCGTGTTATTGAAACCGCCAAAAAATTTCGGCCAGATACTTCCATAAACAGTTCTGTCTGCAGCAGTACGTTTTCCGTCCTTGTTTACATCTTCATAAACAGAATTACCCGTTTGCGGATCGACATATAATTCTTTGTACACCCAGAATGAATACAAAGGACTTCCTTCCTGTTGCAATATGAGCGTACGGCTTCCGTATTGCAACGGAGTACTGAGTTTTTCAATACGGTTGATATTCTGCGAAATATTCAGGTTGGTAGTCCATGTAAAGTTTTTTGTATTGATATTGACTGAATTGATAGCAAGTTCAAAACCTTTGTTGCTGATTTCAGCTGCATTGCTCCAGTAATTGCTGAATCCGGTTGTATTAGGCAGTGCAATCTGTAGCAGTCCATCCTCAGTGTATTTATAATAGTAGTTAAATTCAACCGCCAGCCTGCCTCTGAATAATCCGAGATCAACTCCAATATTAAACTGACTTGTTTTTTCCCAGCGCAGATCACCATTGGATAACTGTTGCGGCGAAATACCTGCATTGCCCTGATAAGGTGCACCACCTGTCCATAAACCCTGTGATGCAAAATCACCGATGCCATTCTGATTTCCGGTGATACCATAGCTTGCACGCAATTTCAATTCACTGATCTCATCAACATTCTTCAGGAAATTTTCCTGTTTAATTCTCCATGCGGCGCCGATGGATGGAAAATAACCCCATTTACGGTTGTCGCCGAATTTGGATGATCCATCTGCACGAAGACTGAAATCAACCAGGTATTTATCTGCAAAACTGTAATCAATTTTTCCGAAAAATGAAGCAAGTGT